>NZ_WWIA01000372.1 GCF_009870065.1 Streptomyces sp. SID5785
TACCGGGACTACCTCGAACTGCACGGCCTGTCCGTCCAGTTGGCCGAGGCGCTCGCCGAGTACTGGCACGCCCGCGTCCGCTCCGAGCTCGGCTTCTCCGGCGAGGACCCGGCGCAGATGGAGGACATGTTCGCCCTGAAGTACCGGGGCGCACGCTTCTCCCTCGGTTACGGCGCCTGCCCCGACCTCGAGGACCGGGCCAAGATCGCCGAGCTCCTGGAGCCCGAGCGGATCGGCGTGCACCTCAGCGAGGAGTTCCAGCTGCACCCGGAGCAGTCCACGGACGCCATCGTCATCCACCACCCCGAGGCGAAGTACTTCAACGCGCGCTGACCGGACCGGTCGTACACTGGTCGGTCCAGCGCAGGCCGGTCGCCCTTCCGCTCGTGAAGGGGGACCGGCCTCTTCGTCCCTCGTGGAGGTGTTACCGGATGACCAGTACGGTCCCCGCACTCGGTACCCGAACGGCCGAAGGGTCCGCCCTCCAGGCCGTCCTTCTCGACATGGACGGCACCCTCGTCGACACCGAGGGCTTCTGGTGGGACGCCGAGGTCGCGGTCTTCGCCGACCTCGGCCACACCCTCGACGACGCCTGGCGCCAAGTCGTCGTCGGCGGCCCCATGACGCGCAGCGCCGCCTTCCTCATCGAGGCCACCGGCGCCGACATCACCGTGCCCGAGCTGACCGTGCTGCTCAACGACGGTTTCGAACGCCGCATCAGCCGGTCGCTGCCGCTGATGCCCGGCGCCGCCAGACTCCTCGGCGAGCTCGCCGCGCACGGGGTGCCCGCCGCCCTCGTCTCCGCCTCGCACCGCCGCATCATCGACCGCGTCCTGCACTCCCTGGGCCGGCAGAACTTCCGGCTCACCGTCGCCGGTGACGAGGTCGAACGCACCAAGCCGCACCCCGACCCCTACCTCGTCGCCGCCGCCGGACTGGGCGCCGACCCGCGCCGCTGCGCGGTCATCGAGGACACCGCCACCGGTGTCGCCGCCGCCGAGGCCGCCGGGTGCCACGTCGTCGCCGTGCCGTCCGTCGCGCCGATCGAGGCGGCGCCCCGGCGCACCGTCGTGCGGTCCCTCGAACACGTCGACCTTCCCTTTCTGCGCGGACTGGTGACGCTCTGAAGGACGGCGCGCAGAACGGCGTGAAGTCATCGCACCGGCTGGATCCGCGCCCCCGCGCGCCCCGTTGAGGGTGTGACCTTTCCCACTCGACAAGGGGTCGACAGCGCCCGGCCCCGGCGCCGGAACGAGAGCCACCGGTCGTCACGGGGTCTCCTTGTGTCCCGATTGGTGGCCCCCTGCGCCGAACCTTCCTCCTGAGGTGTTTTCGGTGTGTCCACACCCGGTTCCAGAGCGTGATGGGCGCCCCTGCGGAGCGGCTGCGGCGCCTCCGGGCGAGCGCATTAGTGTCGTCGCGAGAACATCGCCGTAACCCTCCCGTGCCGCGCGCACCACCCCTCGCACCCGGGTCACGGGAACCGACAGCTCTGGAGAAGTACGAGCATGAACCGCAAGACCTTGGTGCTGCCGGCCGTGATCGGTCTGCTCGCCCCCGTGCTCGCAGCGTGCGGCGGGGCCGACAGCGGTGGCAAGGACGGCGACGCGATCGTCGTCGGCACCACCGACCGGTTCGTCGCCTCCGGCAAGGTCCCGGCCCCGTTCGACCCGGCCTACGCCTACGACGCGGGGTCCTGGAACGTGCTGCGCCAGACCGTGCAGACCCTGATGGCCATGCCCCGCAGCGGCAGCGGCGAGCCGGTCCCGGAAGCCGCCGAGAGCTGCCTCTTCTCCGACAGCGGCAGCGAGCGGTACGCGTGCAAGCTGCGCAAGGACCTCAAGTTCGCGGACGGCACCCCGGTGACCGCCGACGACGTGAAGTACTCCATCGACCGTGTCCGCAAGATCAAGAGCAACAGCGGCTCGTACAGCCTGCTCTCCGCGATCGACACGATCGAGACCCAGGGCGACCGCGAGGTGATCTTCCACCTCAGCACCCCGGACGCGACCTTCCCGTACAAGCTGGCCACCCCCACGGCCGGCATCGTCAACCCCGACGACTACGCGAAGGACGGCCTGCGCAAGGGCTTCGAGGTGGACGGCTCCGGCCCCTACACCCTCAAGGCCGAGGTCAAGGACAACGCCGTCGTCAAGACCGTCTTCACCAAGAACCCCAACTACCAGGGTGAGCTGAAGCCGAAGAACGACAAGGTCGAGCTGCGCTCCTTCACGGACGCCGACGCCATGGGCGCGGCTCTGGAGAAGGGCGACGTCGACCTGATGACGCGCACCATGTCGCCGGAGCAGATCAAGTCCTACGGCACGAACCCGCCGAAGAACGTGAACCTGGTCGAGATGCCGGGCATGGAGATCCGCTACCTCGGCTTCAACACCGCGGCCGCCAGCGTCAAGGACAAGGCCGTCCGCCAGGCCATGGCCCAGACCGTCGACCGCGGCGAGATCGCCGCGACCGTCTACGGCACCACCGCCGAGCCGCTCTACTCGCTCGTCCCGGTCGGCATCACCGGCCACCAGAACTCGTTCTTCAACAAGTACGGCGACCCGGACCTGGACAAGGCCAGGTCGATCCTGCACCGGGCGAACATCAACACCCCGGTGAAGCTCACGCTGCACTACACGACGGACCACTACGGCCCCGCCATGAAGAAGGAGTTCGAGGTCCTCAAGAAGCAGCTCGACAGCAGCGGCCTGTTCCAGGTCAAGCTCGAGAGCGCGCCCTGGGAGACCTACCGCGACGCCGAGCTCAAGGGCAAGTACGACGTCTACGGCATGGGCTGGTTCCCCGACTTCCCGGACGCGGACAACTTCCTCGCGCCGTTCCTCGACAAGGGCAACTTCCTCAACTCGCCCTACTCGGACAGCCGTATCCGCGGTGAGCTCATCCCGGCCGAGCGCCGCGAGGCCGACCGCCTGACCGCCTCCCGGAGCGTCGAGCAGATCCAGGACATCGTCGCCGACGACGTGCCGGTCCTCCCGCTGTGGCAGGGCAAGCAGTACGTCGCCGCCCGCGACGACGTCACCGGAGTGGAGTGGGCGCTGTCCGCCTCCTCCGTCCTCCAGCTGTGGGAACTGGGCCGCGGCGTCAGCGGCTGATCACCCGGCACGAGAGGGGCCGGCCCCGGAGCTGCGGCCGGCCCCCCGCTTTTCCTCGCACGACCGACGACAAGGCACGTACGTGAGAATGCGCAATCAGTGGCTCGCCCCCACCGCCGGAGCGGTCCTCGCCGCGGCTCTGCTCGCGGGCTGCGGCTCGGAGAACGGCGACTCCGCGGCCTCGGGCGACTCCGTGGTCATGGGAATGTCCGACGACGTCCTGGCCACCGACCCGGCCTCCGGCTACGACCCCGGGTCCTGGCTGCTGTTCAACAACGTCTTCCAGTCGCTCCTGAGCTTCCCCAACGGCGGCACCGAGCCCGTCCCGGAAGCCGCCGAGGAGTGCCACTTCAGCAACGCGGCCACCAAGGTCTACACGTGCACGCTCCGCAAGGGGCTGAAGTTCAGCAACGGGGACGCGCTCACCTCGAAGGACGTCAAGTACTCCTTCGACCGCATGATGACCATCGGCGACGACGCCGGTCCGGCGATCATGTTCCCCATGCTCGACAAGGTCGAGACCCCCGACGCGCACACCGTCGTCTTCCAGCTCAAGTACGCCGACGCGACCTTCCCCAGCAAGATCGCCTCCGGTGCCGGGTCCATCGTCGACCACAGCGAGTACCCCGCCGACAAGCTCCGCACGGACGGCAAGGCCGTCGGCTCGGGCCCCTACAAGCTCGACTCGTACAGCAAGAACCAGGCCGCCTTCTCGGTCAACTCCTCCTACGAGGGCACCGCCAAGGTCAAGAACTCCGGCGTCACCATGAAGTTCTTCCACGGCGACCAGAAGGCCCTCAAGAAGTCCCTGCTCGCAGGAGACGTCGACCTCGCCTACCGCGGCCTCGCCGCCCAGGACATCGCCGACATCGAGCAGTCGTCCTCCGAGGACATCGACGTCGTCGAGGGCAACAGCGCCGAGGTCCAGCACCTCGTCTTCAACATGAAGGACCCCGTCGCCGGCCGGCTCTCCGTCCGCAAGGCCATGGCCTACCTGCTCGACCGCGACGCCCTCATCGACAAGGTCTACGACAACACGACCGCCGCCCTGTACTCGATCATCCCGGCGGGCATCACCGGTCACAACACCGCCTTCTTCGACACGTACGGCGCCCGGCCCTCGCCCGCCAAGGCGGCCCAGGCCCTGCGCGCCGACGGCATCACCGGCAAGGTCAAGCTCACCCTGTGGTCCACGCCGGCCCGCTACGGACCCGCCACCGACGCCGAACTCAAGGCCGTCGCCGCCCAGCTGAACGCGAGCGGTCTGTTCGACGCCGACGTGAAGTCCGTCGCGTTCGCCCAGTACGAGCGCGACATCAAGTCCGGCAAGTACGGCGTCTACGTCAAGGGCTGGGTGCCCGACTACCCGGACCCGGACAACTTCACCCAGCCGTTCTTCGGCAAGGGCAACGTCCTCGACAACCACTACACCAACCGCACCATCACCGGGACGATCATTCCGCAGACCGGTGAACAGAGCGACCGGTCCTCCACCAGCCGCCAGTACGAGCAGCTCCAGGACATCGTCGCCGACGAACTGCCGATCCTGCCCGTGTGGCAGGCCAAGCAGTACGCCGTCGCTCGCGGCAACGTCTACGGACTCGAGAACTGCCTCGACGCGTCGACCGTCTTCCGCTTCTGGGCGATCAGCAAGGGCTGAGCGGGTCCACCCCGCGTCCCGCGGACACACGAGGGCGGCGGCCACCGGATCCCGGTGACCGCCGCCCTCCCGCGTGTGGCCGCTTGTTGTCGGCCTGGACGCCGGGCCTGCCGCCTACTGCGCGCCGGGGCGCACCAGACCGCTCTCGTACGCGTACACCGCGGCCTGCACCCGGTCGCGCAGCCCCAGCTTCGTCAGCACGTGACCGACATGGGTCTTCACGGTCGTCTCGCTCACGAACAGGTCGGCGGCGATCTCCGCGTTGGACAGGCCGCGCGCCACCAGCTTCAGCACCTCCACCTCCCGCTCGGTGAGGGTGTGCAGGGTGTCCGGCACCGGCTCCTCGCCCGAGGGCAGGTGGTCCGCGTACTTGTCGAGCAGGCGGCGCGTGATGCTCGGCGCCAGCATCGCCTCACCCGCGGCCACCACCCGGATCGCCTGCACCAGCTCGTGGGCCGGGGCGTCCTTGAGCAGGAAGCCGCTCGCCCCGGCCCGCAGCGCCTCGACCACGTACTCGTCGAGATCGAACGTCGTCAGGACCAGCACCTTCGCCGGGCCGTCCCGGCCGGGGCCGGTGATCTGCCGGGTCGCCTCGACCCCGTCCATCCGCGGCATCCGGATGTCCATCAGCACCACGTCGGGCTGCAGCGCCCGCACCTGGTCGAGCGCCTGGAGGCCGTCACCGGCCTCGCCGACGACCGCGATGTCCTGCTCGGCCTCCAGAATCATCCGGAAACCCGTACGCAGCAGAGGCTGGTCGTCGACCAGTAGGACGCGGATGGCCACGGAATGCTCCTTCGATAGTCCGGGCCCATTCTGCCTTGCTAGGGCCGCTCGGACTCGGGCACCCCGACCTGCAAGGGATATGGCGGGGGAGTCCCGCCGAACTCCGGGCAAACCGCCTGATGGTCGCACCAACCGCACAGCTTCGTCGGCCGCGGCCGCCACTGTCCGGACTCGGTCGCCTGCTGGATCGCGTCCCACAGCGCGTGCAGCTTGTGCTCGACCCGCTCCAGATCCGCCACCACCGGGTCGTACGTCAGCACGTCACCGCTGCCCAGATACACCAGCTGCAGCCGCCGCGGCACGATCCCCTTCAGCCGCCACACCACCAGCGCGTAGAACTTCATCTGGAACAGTGCGCCCTCCGCGTACTCGGGGCGGGGGGCCTTGCCCGTCTTGTAGTCGACGATGCGGACCTCGCCGGTCGGCGCCACGTCCACGCGGTCGATGATCCCGCGCAGCTTCAGCCCCGAGGCCAGCTCCGCCTCGACGAACAGCTCCCGGTCGGCCGGCTCCAGGCGCGTCGGGTCCTCGAGCGTGAACCAGCGCTCGACCAGGCGCTCCGCCTCGCCCAGCCAGCGCGTCATCCGCTCGCCCTCGACGTCGTCGGCGAACAGCTCCGCCAGCTCGGGGCGGCTCTCCCGCAACCGGTCCCACTGACCCGGGATCAGCGACTTGGCCTGCGGCGGCGTGCGCTCCCCGGCGGGCGCGTCGAACAGTCTCTCCAGCACCGCGTGCACCAGCGTGCCCCGCGTCGCCGCCTCGCTCGGCTTCTCGGGCAGCTTGTCGATCACCCGGAACCGGTACAGCAGCGGACACTGCATGAAATCGCTCGCGCGCGACGGCGAGAGCGATGCCGGCCGGGCGGCCGCGGGGGTGGACTGGGCACTGGTCTCCATGACCCACGACCATACGGGCCGCCACTGACAGTCAGGCACCTGCGCGTCCGGGGGCGTCCCCCGTAGCGTGGCCCCTGGGGAGTCGACGCGGGCCGCCGGACGCCGTCCGCATACCATCGACGCCAGAACGTCCCGCCCCGCGGCGGGAGACGCTCGAACGAGGGGACCGAGGGATCACCGTGGACGACAGCGCCCGGCCGCAGTCCGGCACCGGCGGAACGACGCCGCCCACGGGGCGCGATACCGACCCCACCCCCCGCCCCGCGGACCCGGCCGCCGCCGACTCCAACGGCTCCAACGGCTCCGGCGACTCCGGGCGGGCCGGGGATTCCGGGCAGGCCGGCGACTCCGGTCGGTCCGACCCGCAGGACGAGTCGGCGCAGCCCGGACCGGAGCGGCCCGAGCCCGTCGCGCCTCACGCCGACACCCATGCCGACACCGACGCCGACGCCGACGAGCCCGCCCGGTCCGCCCCGACACCCGAGCCCGCGGAGCTGCACGCCGGCCCCGCCGACCGGCACCCCGAGCGCGCCGCCGCGACCTCGGGGCAGCGCAAGGGCCCGGCCAAGCCGCCCGAGCCGCGTGGCGGCCTGCTCATGGGACGGCCGTTCGGCGTGCCGGTGTACGTCGCCCCCAGCTGGTTCCTCGTCGCCGCGCTCATCACCTGGGTGTTCGGCGGGCAGCTCGACCGCGTGCTGCCCGAGCTCGGCGCCGCCCGCTACCTGGTCTCCCTCTTCTTCGCGGTCGCGTTCTACGCCTCCGTGCTGGTCCACGAGCTCGCCCACACCGTCGCCGCCCTGCGCTTCAAGCTCCCCGTCCGCCGCATCCGGCTCCAGTTCTTCGGCGGCGTCTCGGAGATCGAGAAGGAGTCCGAGACGCCGGGCCGCGAGTTCGTCCTCGCGTTCGTCGGGCCGCTGCTCTCGCTCGTCCTGGCCGGCGTCTTCTACCTCGGGATGCGGGCCGTCGAGCCCGGCACCGTCCCGGGCGTCCTGCTCGCCGGCCTGATGATCTCCAACCTCATCGTGGCGATCTTCAACCTGCTGCCCGGTCTGCCCCTCGACGGCGGCCGCATGCTCCGCGCCGTCGTCTGGAAGATCACCGGCAAGCCCATGAGCGGCACCGTCGCCGCCGCCTGGGTCGGCCGCGCCCTCGCCGTCTCGGTCCTCATCGGGCTGCCGCTGCTCACCCAGTCCGGGGCACTCGGCGCGGACGCCGAAGAGGTCAGCGGCATGGACACCGTCCTCGACGCGCTGCTGGCCGCGATCCTCGCCGCGATCATCTGGACCGGCGCCGGCAACAGCCTGCGCATGGCCCGGCTGCGCGAGCACCTGCCCGAGCTGCGTGCCCGCTCCCTCACCCGCCGCGCCGTCCCCGTCGAGCCCGCCACCCCGCTCTCCGAGGCCCTGCGCCGGGCCAACGAGGCGGGTGCCCGCGCCCTCGTCGTCGTCGACGCCGACGGCGAGCCCCGCTCCCTCGTCCGCGAGGCCGCGATCGTCGGCGTCCCCGAGCACCGCCGCCCCTGGGTGGCCGTGAGCGGACTCGCCCAGGACCTCAGCGACGGCATGCGCGTCTCCGCCGAGCTGGCCGGCGAGGACCTCCTCGACACCCTGCGCGCCACGCCCGCCACCGAGTACCTCGTCGTCGAGGACAACGGCGCCATCTACGGCGTCCTGTCCGCCGCCGACGTGGAGCGCGCCTTCGTCAAGGCGATGGCCCGGCCCAGCTGACGCCGCCCCTCGTGGTCGGCGGCCCCTGCCGGGGCCGGTACGCTGGTCACATGTCCGAACCGACCGGTGCCGCCCGCAGGCGCGGGCCCTTCAAGGTCGGGGACCAGGTTCAGCTGACCGACCCCAAGGGCCGCCACTACACGTTCACGCTCGAAGAGGGAAAGAACTTCCACACCCACAAGGGTTCCTTCCCGCACGACGAGCTGATCGGCGCACCCGAGGGCAGCGTTGTCCGCACCACCGGAAACGTCGCCTACCTCGCGCTGCGCCCCCTGCTCCCCGACTACGTCCTGTCCATGCCCCGCGGCGCCGCCGTGGTCTACCCCAAGGACGCGGGGCAGATCCTGGCCTTCGCCGACATCTTCCCCGGCGCCCGCGTCGTGGAAGCGGGCGTGGGCTCCGGCTCGCTCAGCAGCTTCCTGCTCCGCGCCATCGGCGACGACGGCATGCTGCACTCCTACGAGCGCCGCGAGGACTTCGCCGAGATCGCCAAGGGCAACGTCGAGCGCTACTTCGGCGGCCCGCACCCCGCCTGGCAGCTCACCGTCGGCGACCTCCAGGACAACCTGTCCGACGGTGACGTCGACCGCGTCATCCTCGACATGCTGGCCCCCTGGGAGTGCCTGGACGTCGTCAAGAAGGCGCTCGTCCCCGGCGGCATCCTGTGCTGCTACGTCGCCACCACGACGCAGCTCGCCCGCACCGTCGAGTCCATCCGCGAGATCGGCTGCTTCAACGAGCCGACCTCCTGGGAGACGATGCTCCGCAACTGGCACGTGGAGGGCCTCGCGGTCCGCCCCGACCACCGGATGATCGGCCACACCGGCTTCCTCCTCACCGCGCGCCGCCTCGCGGACGGCGTCGAGCCGCCCATGCGCCGCCGCCGCCCCGCCAAGGGCGCCTACGGCGAGGACTACGACGGCCCCAACGCCGACGGCGGAGCCCGCGGCCGCTGACCCTCCGCGACACCTTCACAACGCATCGGCGCCGCCGTCGAGTTCCCCGCCCCGTACGGGAACTCGACGGCGGCGCCCGTACGTTGACCCCACGGCAGCACCACCACGACGATCCGTCCGGCGCGAGCCCGCCCAGAAGGTGCGGACCCCGCCGTTCCCCTGCACTGTGACCTGTGGCACGATGCTGGCCACCCCCTCCGGCACAGCCCTCACAGGAGACACTCCTCGTGCAGCAGCCCCCCCGGCAGACGATCCCGGAACTGGCGCACGCCACCACCCGTCCCATCCACTGGCTGGCCACCGCGGCCGCCGTCGCCGCCGTCGTCGCGGTGTCCGGCCTCCTGCAGCCGCACTCCGCCACCGCCGCGCAGACGGACGCCGCGCCGCGCGCCGCCAAGGCGCACCCCGTCGCCCCGCCCGACCCCGCCCGTGTCGACTTCCCGCTCGACTGCGGCCCGGTCACG
>NZ_WWIA01000373.1 GCF_009870065.1 Streptomyces sp. SID5785
GCGCCGCCGCGGGTGGGCGGCGTCGCGCTCGGCGAGCCGGGCGGCGATGGCGAGCGAGCCGTCGAGGGCGCGGACGAGGTCGGCGCGCAGCCGGGCGGCCTGCGGCAGCGAGCCGTACTCGGCGGCGACCCGCCAGTCGAGCAGCAGGACCGTGCCGGGGATGTCGCCGGGCAGGTCCAGGGTGCGCAGTTCGGCGGTGCGCACGGTGAGCCGGTGCATGGCGAGGACGCCGGCGACGGCGGGCAGCACGCCGGGCTGGTCCGGCACCGCGATGAGCAGTTCGACCCCGAGGGGTTCGGGATCCGCGGGCTCGTCGGGGCCGGCCGGGTCGGCGGGGGCGGGCTCGGTGCGGGCGTGCAGGGCGAGCACGGGCCCGCCGGTGCGGAACGCCTCGACGGCCAGTCGCTCCTGCTCCGCCGTGGGGGCGGCCGCCTCGGGGTCGTCGGCGCCGGGGCCGCCCGGTTCGTCGCCGGTCAGGACCGCGGCGACGCGCCGGACCAGGTCGGTGACGAGGGAGGCCCGCCAGGACGACCAGGCGGCGGGTCCGGTGGCCAGCGCGTCCGCCTCGGTGAGGGCGTGCAGCAGTTCCAGGGTGCCGACGGAGCCGACCGCCGTGGCGACGGCCTGCACCGTCGCCGGATCGTCCAGGTCGCGCCGTGTGGCGGTGTCGATCAGCAGCAGGTGGTGGCGCACGAGTGCGGCGAGGACGGCGGCGTCGGCGCGGTCGAAGCCGATCCGGGACGCGACGTCGCGGGCGATGACCTCGCCCGCGACCGCGTGGTCGCCGGGCCAGCCCTTGCCGATGTCGTGCAGCAGTGCGGCGACGAGCAGCAGGTCGGGGCGGCCGACGCGCCGGGTCAGCGCGGAGGCGCGCACGGCCGTCTCGACGAGGTGCCGGTCGACGGTCCAGGTGTGCACGGCGTTGCGCTGCGGCCGGCAGCGGACGCGCTCCCAGTCCGGCAGCAGCCGCGTGATCAGCCCCTCCGCCTCCAGGGCCTCCCAGACGTCGACCGTGGGCCGGCCGGCGCCGAGCAGGGTGACGAGCGCTTCCCTGGCCTCGGCGGGCCAGGGCGTGGGCAGCGGGCGGGCGGTCTGCGCGAGGCGCCGCACGGCGTGCAGGGAGAGCGGCAGCCCCGCCTGGGCGGCAGCGGCGGCGGCGCGCAGCGGCAGGACGGGGTCGCGCTCGGGCTTCGCGGCGCGGGCCAGCACCGCCTCGCCGTCCATCTCGACGACGCCCTCGGCGAGCGGCGAGCGCTCGGCCGGTGCGGGCCGGCCGCCCAGCATGGCGCGCAGCCGGGGCCTCACGGAGCGGGACCTGAGGACGCGGCCGACCTCGCGCCAGGTGACGTCCCCGGCGTAGGCGATGGTGCGGGCGGCCTCGTAGACCTGGCGGAGCAGGGTGTCGGCGTCGAGCAGTCCGAGCGCGTCGGCGACCTGGTCCTGTTCCTGGAGGGCGAGCCGGTCGGTGGCGCGGCCGGTGGCCAGGTGCAGGGCGTCGCGGACGTCGAGGAGGCGGCGCCGGGCGTCGGCGAGGCCCTCGCGGGGCGCGTCGGCCAGCCAGGACGCGGCGACCGCCCGCAGCGCGGTGGCGTCGCGCAGGCCGCCGTGGGCCTCCTTGAGGTCGGGTTCGAGGAGGTAGGGGAGTTCGCCCTGGCGCTCGGCCCGCTCCTCGCACAGCTCGCGCAGTTCGGGCAGGCGCTTGGGGGCCTGGTTGCGCCAGTCGGCGAGGACGGCGGTGCGCAGTCCGGCGGTCACGCCGAGGTCGCCCGCGACGTGCCGGGCGTCGAGCAGTCCGAGCTGGACCTTGAGGTCGTCCGCGGCGGTCCTGCGCGCCTGGGCGGGGGTGCGCACGGAGTGGTCGAGGGCGAGGCCGAGGTCCCAGACGGGGTACCAGATGCGGTCGGCGAGCGCGGCCACCGCGCCGGGGTCCGTGCCGGGGTCGTGCAGCAGCAGGAGGTCGAGGTCGCTGCGCGGGGAGAGCTCGCCGCGTCCGTACCCGCCGACCGCGACGAGCGCGGCGCCCGGCGTCCCTCCCCCGAAGAGCCCGGCGAGCCAGTCGTCGGTGAGGTTCGAGAGGGCGGCACGGCGCGACGGCCCGGGCTGCGCGTCCTTCTGGAGGAGGCGCAGCCGGGCCGCCGCGTAGCCGCCGGGCGCGGCGCCTTCGTCGTCCGCTGCTTCGGTCGGTGCGTCGTTCACGCTCGTCACCCGGCGACTCCCGTTCGTTCGTGTGCGGTCCTGGGACGGGTCGTCCTACAGGGCGTCCGGGCCGCGCTCGCCGGTCCGGACCCGTACGGCCGTCTCGACGGGCACCGCCCAGACCTTGCCGTCACCGATCTTGCCGGTGCGGGCGGCCTTGACCACGACCTCGAGGAGCTGTTCGGCGTCGTCGTCCTCGACGAGGACCTCGATGCGGATCTTGGGGACGAGGTCGACGGTGTACTCGGCGCCGCGGTAGACCTCGGTGTGGCCGCGCTGACGGCCGTAGCCGCTGGCCTCCGTCACGGTCAGGCCCTGGACGCCGAAGGCCTGGAGGGCCTCCTTGATCTCGTCGAGCCGGTGCGGCTTGACGACCGCGGTGATGAGCTTCATGCGTCCACCTTCTTGGAGTCCTGGGTGACCGGTGCGGACTCGGCGACGGGGGCCGGCACGGCCGAGCGGGCCGTGATGCCGCCGCCGGCGCCGCTGAAGTCGTAGGCCGTCTCGGCGTGCTCGACCTGGTCGATGCCGGACACCTCGTCGTCCTCGGAGACCCGCATGCCGATGGTCCGGTCGAGGGCGAAGGCGAGGATCGCGGAGACGATCAGCGAGTAGGCGAGGACGCCGCCGACTCCGGCGAGCTGCTTCCACAGCTGGTCGAGGCCGCCGCCGTAGAAGAGGCCTGCGGCGTCGGACTGGCCGCCGCCGGTGGCGAAGAAGCCGATGAGGACGGATCCGGCGATGCCGCCGACGAGGTGGACGCCGACGACGTCGAGGGAGTCGTCGTAGCCGAACCGGTACTTCAGGCCCACGGCCATGGCGCACAGGACGCCCGCGATGACGCCGATGGCGATCGCGCCGAGCGGCGAGCAGGAGCCGCCGGACGGGGTGATGGCGACGAGACCGGCGACGGCGCCGGAGGCCGCGCCGAGCGAGGTGATCGCGCCGTGCCGGATCTTCTCGTAGGCGAGCCAGGCGAGCATCGCGGCGCCGGTGGCGACCTGGGTGTTGATGAACATGAGGGCGCCGACGCCGTCGGAGTTGCCGAGCCACGAGCCCGCGTTGAAGCCGAACCAGCCGAACCACAGCAGGCCCGCGCCGAGCATCGTCCACGGCAGCGAGTGCGGCCGCATCGGGTCCTTCTTGAAACCGACCCGCTTGCCGATGACGAGGATGACGCCGAGGGCCGCGGCGCCCGCGTTGATGTGCACGGCGGTGCCGCCGGCGAAGTCGATGACGCCCAGGTCGAAGGCCCAGCCGCCCGCGCCCCACACCCAGTGCGCGACGGGGAAGTAGACGATCGTCACCCACAGGGTGATGAACAGCGCCCAGGAGGTGAACTTGACCCGGTCGGCGAGGGCGCCGCTGATCAGGGCGGGCGTCAGGATCGCGAACATGAGCTGGAAGACGGCGAAGACGTAGACCGGGATCGTGTAGCCGTCCCAGAGCTGGGTCAGCCCGATGCCGCTGAGGCCGACGAAGTCGCCGTCCCAGCCGATCAGCGACCCCTTGTCGGCGCCGAAGGCGAGCGAGAAGCCGTACAGCACCCACAGGATCGTGACGATCCCGAGGCTGATGAAGCTCATCATCAGCATGTTCAGGGTGCTCTTGACGCGGACCATGCCTCCGTAGAAGAAGGCCAGGCCCGGGGTCATGAGCATCACCAGGGCGGAACAGATGAGCATGAAGCCTGTGTCGGCGGACGACAGTGCGGGTGCGTCCGCCGCAAGCGTGATGGCTGGTGCCATCGGCGTCTCCTCGTCGTTGTACGGCCCCGTGCGGGCGAAGCCTGAGCGGTCATGAGGGGTGGGCCGGTTATGCGCCAGACTTTGGCCCAGCGCCGTTTCCGTGGGCGCCCCTCGGTGTTTCGCCGCGGTGACGAAGAGGTCGTGGGTGTTACGCGTGGATGACATGCGGGACCGGCCGCGGTCGGGCGTCCTCGATGACCTGACGTGGGGGTGCCGAGTCGGGCGGTTCGGGACGGCCGGCCGCGGCCGGGGTGTGCGGCGGGGAGGCGGCGGAGCCGGTCCCCGGCGGGTCAGACCGCCGCTTCGGCGGTCTCGGGCAGGTGGACGGCGAGCTGCTCGGTGAGCTGGATGACCTCGGCGACGCCGCCGAAGTCCCGCACGGCGGTGTCGACGGTCTTGCGGATCCGGGTGTTGACCCGCTCCGAGCGGACCTTGCGGGCGATCCCGAGGGCCTCGTCGGCGAGCACCGTGGACTGCTCGGGCTCCTTCTGCAGGAGGTGCACGGTGGCCATGCCGATCAGGTTGAGCGCGTAGGAACGCTGGTGCTCGGGGTCCTTGCCGAACAGCTCGACGGCCCGCTTCATCAGCGGCTCCGCCATCGTCGCGTACGTGGGGCTGCGGCCGGCCACGTACGCGAGGTCGCGGAAGGAGTGGCTGTTCTCCCCGTGCAGCTCGGCCTCGGAGAAGAAGCGGATCCAGTCGGGGTCCGGCTCGTCCCAGTCGTCGGCGTCGGTGAAGGTGTCCTCGGCCATGCGGACGGCACGCTTGCACTTGCTGGGCTGGCCCATGTTCGCGTAGGCGCGGGCCTCCATCGCATACAGCATCGCCTGGGTGCGCGGACTGGCGCAGTCCCGACTGCCGTACTGGGCGAGGTGGATGAGCTCCAGGGCGTCCTCGGGGCGTCCGAGGTGGATCATCTGGCGGCTCATGCTGCTGAGGACGTACGAGCCGAGGGGCTTGTCCCCCGCTTCCTTGGCGGCGTGCAGCGCGAGGACGAAGTACTTCTGGGCGGTGGGCTGCAGGCCGACGTCGTAGCTCATCCAGCCGGCCAGCTCGGCCAGCTCGGCGGCGACCTTGAAGAGGCGGCGGGTGACGGCCTCCGGCTGGGGCTCCTGGAGCAGGTCGGTGACCTCGTGCAGCTGGCCGACGACGGCCTTGCGGCGCAGGCCGCCACCGCACTGGGCGTCCCACTGGCGGAACATGACGGTGGTGGACTCGAGCAGGTCGAGCTCGGGCTTGGACAGCCTGTTCCCCCGGCGGCGGCTGTCGCTCTCGGCGGCGTGCTCGGTGCCCGGGGCGGCTCCCGGCGTCGGCACGAGCCAGCGCTGCATCGGCTCGACCAGCGAGGGGCCGGCGGCGAGCGCCAGGGAGCTGCCGAGGAAACCGCGGCGGGCGAGCATCAGATCGCTGCGGGAGAACTCGCCGATGAGGGCGACCGTCTGGGGTCCGGTCCACGGCAGGTCGACCCCGGAGACGGTGGGTGACTGGTGCGCGGCGCGCAGTCCGAGGTCCTCGACGGCGACGACACAGCCGAACCGCTCGGAGAACAGCTCGCTGAGGATCCTGGGGATCGGCTCGCGCGGATTCTCGCCGTCGAGCCAGCGCCGCACCCTGGAGGTGTCGGTGGAGATGTGATTGGCACCCAACTGCCGCGCCCGACGGTTCACTTGACGCGCCAGCTCGCCCTTCGACCAGCCGCTGCGCACGAACCACGAACTGAGCAGCTCGTTCGGGCGCTTCTCAGCGTTCGTCACGCTTCCGCCGCTGCCGCCCACTGGAACGCCCCCATCTCTGAAGCCATCTAAGACGATCGACGTCAAGCCCTGTCAGCACTCTCTTGTCCGTCGGCTTACTAAGCATGCCGTCAACAAGGGCCTCGTGTCCGGCAGTTGTCACTCTCCGAACAGGAAACCGACTTGCCTGCGGCATACCCACGGGTGCATCTACCCCGCCGTTCGTGTACTCAAAGTAATCCTACGATCACCCCTCCGGCGAGGGAGAACCCGGAAACGCCACCATTCGCCACCCCTTCGAATGAACTGCGGGGCGCCGCCACGCGATTCACTTGACATAGGACAGCCGGAAGTGAGCGGGACGGGGTGCGGCGGGGCGCGTGACGCCCGGTTCACCACCCGCGGTGCGACACAGCGCCACCTCGACCAGGTGGCGCGCACATCGGGTCACGATCCGATTCCGTCACGTAACCACCGGCGCGCGGGACCCGTTGGAGGGGGCATGGGCTTCACGATCGGTGGCATCCGTGAGCTGCGCACGGGCTCGCGTCGCCGCGGCCGCACGTCCGGCCGCGCGGCGGACTGCACACACGTGGCCGAGTTCACCGGCCTGTGGGGCTGGGACGTGATCCCCGGCGCCCGCGCCGTGGGGCCCGACTGCTCCTGCGGGGTGCCGCGCTGCCCGGCGCCCGGCGCCCACCCCCTCGACCCGTCCGCCACGGTGCCCGCCGGCGCCACGCTCGACGAGGTGACCGAGGCCTGGAGCCGCTTCCCGGGGGCCGCGGTGCTGCTCCCCGTCGGCCGCGCGTTCGACGTCATCGACGTGCCGGAGCCGGCCGGCCGGCGCGCGTTGGTCCGCCTCGAGCGGATGGGCCTGCCGCTCGGCCCGGTCGTCGCCACCCCCGAGGGCCGTGCCCACTTCTTCGTGGCCCCCGGCGCCGCGGCCGAGCTGCCCTCGCTCCTCTACCGGATGGGCTGGGACGACGCGGCGCTCGACCTGCACGCCCTCGGCCCCGGTGCGTACGTCACGGCGCCGCCCTCCGACCGCGCTGGCCTGGGCCCGGCGACCTGGCTGCGCGCCCCCTGCCTGGACACGGCGAACCGGCCTCCGCAGGCCCGCCTCCTGCTCGGCACCCTCGCGTACCTGGCGCACCGCTCGCCCTGCGCGTAGCGCACGCCCTGCCCGTAGCGCGCGCACTCCCCCGGGGCCCGGAACGGGCGTGGGGAACCACGGGGCCGTCGGTCCGGCCCACGGTTCCCCACGGCGCACAGCGCGGCGGCACGGGAGCCCCGGCCGCCGGCGCGGTGCCTACTCCCCGATGAGCGCGTCCACGAACGCCTCGGGCTCGAACGGCGCCAGGTCGTCCGGACCCTCGCCGAGCCCGACGAGCTTGACCGGCACGCCCAGCTCGCGCTGCACGGCCACGACGATGCCGCCCTTGGCGGTGCCGTCCAGCTTGGTCAGCACGATGCCGGTGATGTCCACGACCTCGGCGAAGACGCGGGCCTGGACCAGGCCGTTCTGCCCGGTCGTCGCGTCGAGCACGAGCAGCACCTCGTCGAGCGGGGCGTGCTTCTCGACGACGCGCTTGACCTTGCCGAGCTCGTCCATGAGGCCGGTCTTGGTGTGCAGGCGGCCGGCGGTGTCGATGAGGACGACGTCGGCACCCTCCTCGATGCCCTCCTTGACGGCGTCGAAGGCGATCGACGCGGGGTCGCCGCCCTCGGGGCCGCGCACGGTGCGGGCGCCGACGCGCTCGCCCCAGGTCTGCAGCTGGTCGGCGGCGGCGGCACGGAAGGTGTCCGCGGCGCCCAGCACGACGTTCTTGCCGTCGGCGACGAGGACCCGGGCGAGCTTGCCGGTGGTGGTGGTCTTGCCCGTGCCGTTGACCCCGACGACCATCACGATGCCCGGGGTGGCCCTGTCGTCCTTGCCGTCCGTGTGGACGGCACGGTCGAACTCGGGGACGAGCAGCTTCAGCAGCTCTTCGCGCAGCAGCGCGCGCAGCTCGTCGGGGGTGCGGGTGCCGAGCACCTTCACGCGCTCGCGCAGGTTCTCGACGAGCTCCTGGGTGGGCTGCACGCCGACGTCGGCGGTGAGCAGCGTGTCCTCGATCTCCTCCCAGGTGTCCTCGTCGAGGTGCTCGCGCGACAGGAGGGTGAGGAGCCCCTTGCCCAGCGCGTTCTGCGAGCGGGAGAGCCGGGCGCGCAGGCGCACCAGGCGGCCCGCGGTCGGCTCGGGAACCTCGATCTCGGGGGCGGCCGGGGCTGCCTCGGCCGGCTCCTCGACCGCGGGTTCGGTGGCCGGCTCTGCGGCCGGGAGGTCGACCTCCTCGATCGTGCGCCGCGCTTCGTCGCGCGGGGTCTCGGCCTCGTCGCCGACGTGCGGCTCGGCCGGCGGGGCGGCGGTGATGTCGGGCGCCGAGGGCGGCGGCGGAGGCAGCTGCTTCTTCTTGCGGCTGCCGACCACGAGCCCGCCGAGCGCGCCGATCACGACCACGGCGATGACTACAGCAAGGATGACGATGTCCATAACCCGTCCAGTATCAGTCATGGGGCCCGCACGGGCTGCCCTTGTGGCTTCCTCCAAGGAACAAAGGGCTCCAGAGGGAACTACTCGGACTAAAGTACGATGGAGGAGGCTGCGTCAACGCGCGTAGAGTCCATCGCGATCACCCCGCGTCAGGCATGAGGTGATCGGCCCCGCCCCACCCCACAGAGGCACGGAACCCCACCGCATGAGCAAGACCGCCGAATCCGAAGGCGCACTCGAGACCCGCGGCATCGAGCCCGTCCCGGACGCCGAGCGCACCGCCAAGACCCGCGAGCTGTTCCCCACCTGGGTGGCGGCCAACATCAGTGTGCTGCTGCTCACGATGGGCGCCAGCCTCGTCGTGGCCTACAAGCTGAACTTCTGGCAGGCCGTCGTCGTCGCGATCGCGGCCCCGGTCGTGTCGTACGGCCTGGTCGGCCTGATCGGCATCGCGGGCAAGCGCGGCGGCGCCCCCGGCATGGCGCTGTCGCGCGCGGTCTTCGGGCAGCGCGGCAACCTGCTCCCCGGCTCGCTGATCTGGGTCGCCCGCTGGGGCTGGGAGACGATCAACGCGGTCACGGGCGCCTACGCGGTACTGACGGTGCTGGACATCCTCTTCGACATCAAGAAGAACGACTTCCTGGTGATCGTCACCCTGCTGCTCTTCGTGGTGGCGACCTTCGCCATCTCCGGCCTCGGCATCAACGCCGTGCAGAAGTGCAACAAGTACGCGACCTACCTCTTCGGCCTCTTCTCCGTCCTGGTGCTGATCTTCCTGATCATCGACACGGACTGGTCCGAGGTCTTCCACCGGCCCGCCGGCTCGACGTCCCTGATGGTTGCGGGCATCGGCATGATCGCCGCGGGCGGTGTCAGCTGGATCCCGACCTCGCCGGACTTCACCCGCTACCTGCCGCGCACGGCCTCGTCGGCCGCCATCGTGCGCAACTCGATCGGGGGCGCGGGCATCGTCGTCCTGCCCATGGTCCTCATGGGCGCGGTCATGGCGGTGTCCACGCCGGACCTGGCCTCGGCCGCCGACCCGGTCTCCTTCCTGGGCGAGATCCTTCCGCTGTGGATCGCGGTGCCGTACCTGCTCATCGCCCTGGTCGGCATGCTGCTGATCAACGCGATGTCGATGTACTCGGCCGGCTTCACCGCCCAGACCCTGGGCTTCAAGGTGCCGCGCCACTGGGCCGTGTCGATCAACGCCCTGATCTCCCTGGTGTTCGGCGCGATCCTGATGCTGGTCGCCACGAGCTTCATGGGTTCGTTCATCGCCTTCCTGTCGCTGCTCGCGGTCGCCTTCTCCGCCTGGGTCGGCGTCTTCGGCGCGGACATGTTCACGCGCAAGCACTACGACAGCACCGCGCTGATCGACACCACGCGCGCGAGTGCCTACTGGTACAGGGGCGGCTTCTCCCCCGCCGCCGTCATCGCGTGGGCGCTGGGCCTCGTCGCGGGCCTGATGTTCACCTCCTCCGACTGGTTCTCCGGCCCGCTCGCCTCGAACAACTTCCTGGGTGAGTACGGACTCGGCTGGGTCGTCACGATCGTCGTCTCGGGCGTGCTGTACCTGGTCCTGCCCAAGCCGGCCGACACGACGACCGCGCCGGACGAGAACGAGACGCCCGCGGCCCTGGCTGTCTGACGCACCGTCAGCTACCGTCCCCCTTCACACGAGCCCGCGTGAAGGGGGACTTTTCGATGCCCGTCTCCGTCGTACGGTTCAACCTGGTCGATCCGGCCGGTACGCCCGAGTCGCTGAGCGCCCGGTACAAGGCGGCCGTGGAGATGGCGGCGTACGCCGACGACCGCGGCATCGACACGGTGCAGACCGAGGAGCACCACGGTGTCGCCAACAACTGGCTGCCGTCCCCGTTCACCTTCGCGGGAGCGGTCTTCGGCGCCACCCGCCGGATCGCCGTCACGGTCTCGGCGATCATCGGCCCGCTGCACGACCCGCTGCGCCTCGCCGAGGACATCGCGGTCCTGGACCTGGTGAGCGGCGGCCGGCTGGTCACCGTCGCGGGCATCGGCTACCGGCCCGAGGAGTACGCGCAGTTCGACGTGGAGTGGAAGCGGCGCGGCCGGCTCCAGGACGAGCTGCTCGAGACGCTGCTGACGGCGTGGACGGGCGAGGAGTTCACCTTCCGCGGGCGTCGGGTGCGGGTCACGCCGCGCCCCTTCACCCGGCCGCATCCGCTGCTGCTGGTCGGCGGCTCCTCGCAGGCGGCCGCGCGCCGTGCGGCCCGCCTGGGACTGCCGTTCTTCCCGAGCGCCCACCTGCCGCAGCTGGAGGCGTACTACAAGGAGCGGCTGGCCGAGTACGGCACCGAGGGCTGGACGATGATGCCGGGCGAGACCACCCCGCTGCTGCACCTGTCCGAGGACCCCGACCGCACCTGGGCCGAGCACGGCAGGCACTTCCTGCACGAGGCCCGGACGTACGCGTCCTGGCAGTCGGGAGACATCAAGTCCGCGGTGAAGTCGGGCGCGACGACGGTCGAGGAGCTGCGCGCGGAGGGCGTCTACCGGATCGTCACGCCGGACGAGTGCCTGGCCCAGGGCCTCGACAACTTCGTGCTGCACCCGCTGTCCGGCGGCATGCCGCTGGACGAGGGCTGGCGCAGCCTCCAGCTGTACTGCGAGAACGTCCTGCCGCGGCTGACCGCCTGACCCCGGGGAACCGGGGCCCGCACGACGCCGCCCGCCGCCCGGACACGGGGTCCGGACGGCGGGCGGTGACGGCAGCGGGGGGACGGCAGCGGGGACTTGGTCCATCCCCCCGGGTCGGTGGGAGAGTGCGGGCGTCAGCCCATCTCCTCCAGGGCCTTGCCCTTGGTCTCCTTCACGAACTTGAGCACGAAGGGGATCGAGAGCGCGGCGAAGACCGTGTAGATGACGTACGTCGCGGAGAGGTTCCAGTCGGCCAGCGACGGGAAGCTCGCGGTGATCGCCCAGTTGGCGATCCACTGGGCCGAGGCGGCCACGCCGAGCGCGGCGGCGCGGATCCGGTTCGGGAACATCTCGCCGAGGAAGACCCAGACCACGACACCCCACGACAGGGCGAAGAAGAGGACGAACACGTGGGCGGCGACGAGCGCGACCCAGCCCTGGGTGCTGGGCAGCTTGCCGTCCACCAGGTCGAACGAGAACGCCCACGCCTCCAGGGCCAGACCGACGACCATGCCGACCGAGCCGATCAGGGCCAGCGGCTTGCGGCCGATCCGGTCGACGAAGATCATCGCGATCACGGTGCCGATGATGTTGATGATCGACGTGGTGAACGAGTAGAAGAACGAGTCCGTCGGGTCGACGCCGACCGACTGCCACAGCGTCGAGGAGTAGTAGAACGCGACGTTGATGCCGACGAACTGCTGGAAGACCGACAGGCCGATGCCGACCCAGACGATCGGCTTGAAGAAGAAGCTGCCGCCGAGCAGGTCCTTGAAGGTGGACTTGTGCTCGCTCTTCATGGCGTGCTCGATCTCGGCCACGCGCGCGTCGAGGTCGACCGACTTGCCCTCGACCTCTTCGAGGACCTTGCGGGCCTTCTCGTCCTTGCCGGCGGAGATCAGGTAGCGCGGCGACTCGGGGATCGCGAAGGAGAGCATCCCGTACAGGATGGCGGGGACGACCATGACGCCGAGCATGACCTGCCAGGCCTCGAGGCCCATGAGCTTGCCTCGCTGGTCGCCGCCCGCGGCGTTCAGCAGACCCCAGTTGACGAGCTGGGAGATCGCGATGCCGACGACGATGGCCGCCTGCTGGAAGGAGCCGAGCCGGCCGCGGTAGGCGGGCGGGGCGACCTCGGCGATGTAGGCCGGGCCGATCACGGAGGCCATGCCGATCGCGAAACCGCCGATGATCCGCCAGAACGCGAGGTCCCACAGGGCGAACGGCAGCGCGGAGCCGACGGCGCTGATGGTGAACAGGACGGCGGCGATCTGCATGCAGCGGATGCGGCCGATCCGGTCGGCGATCCGGCCCGCGGTCGCGGCGCCGATCGCGCAGCCGATCAGGGCGATCGCGATGACCTGGGCGAGGGCGGCGGAGCCGATGTCGTACCGGTCACGGATGGCCTCGACGGCGCCGTTGATCACGGAACTGTCGTAGCCGAACAGGAAGCCGCCCATCGCGGCCGCCGCCGCGATGAAGATGACATGGCCCAGATGCTCGGGATGTGCTTCCCGGGCGCCTGAATTGGGTGCCGCAGTGTCGGTCACGTGTACTCCTCGGGCCACCGGCTGCACTGCCGGGGGTGGGGGCGAGCCCTTCCAGTGGCGCACAACTTCACGCCGCCCACCACCTGAAGGTAAAAGCAACGTTGCAGAGACTATGCCTTCAAGTTTCGAAGTCAATAGTCGGAGTGCTGTGAATTATTCGGCACGGGAGTGGCCGCTTGAGTTCAAGTCTTGAAGACTGCTGGCCGGAGCTTCGCCTCGCGTCCACACCCCGCAGAGGGCGCCCGGATCACTTCAGGCGCTGGCTGATGACCTTCGACACACCGTCGCCCTGCATGGAGACGCCGTACAGCGCGTCGGCGACCTCCATGGTCCGCTTCTGGTGCGTGAA
>NZ_WWIA01000037.1 GCF_009870065.1 Streptomyces sp. SID5785
GCCGTCGCCGTGCGCGACCCGGCCCGCGGCGTGCGCAGGGCGGCGGCGGGCCGGGGGCCGCGGGGGCTGCTCAGGAGCCGGACGTTCTGGCTGCTCGCCGGGACGTTCGCCGTGTGCGGCGCGTCCACGAACGGGGTGATGTGGACGCACTTCACCCCCGCCGCGCACGACCACGGCATGCCGACGACGGTCGCCGCCTCCCTGCTCTCCCTGATCGGGATCTTCAACGTCGCCGGGACCGTGGCCTCCGGCTGGGCCACCGACCGGGCCGATCCGCGACGGCTGCTCGCCGTGTACTACGCGCTGCGCGGCCTCGCCCTGCTCGCCCTGCCGCTGCTGCTCGGCGCCGCCGTCGACGCCCCGCTGCTCGCGTTCACCGTCGTCTTCGGCCTCCTCGACGTCGCGACGATCCCGCCGACGCTGGCGCTGTGCCGGGCCCGGTTCGGTCACGCGGCCCCGGTGGTCTTCGGCTGGGTCAGCGCGGCGCACCAGGTGGGCGCCGGGGCGGTGGCGTTCGGCGGGGGAGCGGTCCGGGACGCGTTCGGTTCGTACGACCCGGTGTGGGTGGGCGTGGCGGGGCTGTGCGCGGGGGCCGCGGTGCTGGTCCTGGTGACGCGGCGGGGCCGCCCCGGGGCCGCCGGATAGGCTCCCGGGGTGAGGGAATGGGTGTTGCGTGCGGCCGAGGCGGACGACATAGAGCAGCTGGTGGAGATGCGGGCCGTGGTGATGCGGGCCGATCTCGAGCGGCTCGGGCGGTTCGACCCGCAGCGGGTGCGCCGGCGGCTGCGCGACGCGTACGAGCCGGAGCACAGCTGGATCATCGAGGTGGACGGGGAGTTCGCCGGGTGCGTCGCGCTGCGCCCCGCGCCGGACGCGTACTGGCTGGAGCACTTCTTCCTGGCCCCGCACCTCCAGGGCTCCGGGACGGGCGGCGCCGTCGTCGCCCACCTGCTCGAGCGCTGCGACCGCGAGGGCGTCCCGGTCCGGCTCAATGTCCTCCAGGGCAGCGCGGCCCGCCGCCTCTACGAGCGCCACGGCTTCGTCACGGAGTCCGAGGACCCCGTCGACGTCTTCATGGTGCGGCCGGCCCGTCCCACGCCCTCGGCGGCCATCGGCCCCGCGGCCGTCGGCCCCGTGCCCGCGTCCGCGCGCCCCGCGCCTACCCCGTGAACGCCTGCGAGACCGCGTAGATCAGCAGGCCCGCCAGGGATCCGACCACCGTGCCGTTGATCCGGATGAACTGCAGGTCACGCCCGATGTGCGCCTCGATCTTGCGGGACGTGTGCTCGGCGTCCCACCCGGCGACCGTGTCCGTGATCAGGGACGTGATCTCGGCTCGGTAGGTCGTCACGACGTAGACCGCGGCGCCCTCCACCCAGCCGTCGACCTTCGCCTGCACCTTCGGGTCGCCCGCCATCCGCGCACCCAGCGACAGCAGCGACGCCCGGACGCGCAGCCGCAGCTCGCTGCGCTCGTCCTCGGCGGCGGCCACGATCATGGCGCGGACCGCGGACCACGTGGAGGCGATCAGGTCCTGTACCTCGGACCGTCCGATGACCTCGGACTTCAGGCGCTCGACGCGCTCCCGGGTGTCCGAGTCGGACTGCAGGTCGGAGGCGAAGTCGGTGAGGAACCGGTCGACCGCGCCGCGTGCCGGGTGCTGCGGCATGTCCCGCATCTCGGTGACGAAGCGCAGCAGCTCCTTGTAGACGCGCTCGCCGATCCGCTTGTCGACGAAGCGCGGGGTCCAGCCGGGCGCGCCGCCCTGCACCGCGTCCATCACCGAGTCGTCGTGCAGCACGAGCCAGTCGTGGGCGCGGGTGCACACGAGGTCGACGACCCGCTTGTGGCCGCCGTCGGCGACGACCTTCTCCAGCATCTTGCCGAGGCCGGGGGCGATCTCCGCGTTGTCCGCGCGGCGGGTGATGGCCTCGCCGACGACGGCCTGCACGTCCTGGTCGCGCAGCACGGTGAGCGCGCCGCGCAGCGCGGTCGCCAGCTCGGCCGTCACCCGGTCCGCGTGCTCGGGCTCGGCGAGCCAGGCGCCGAGCCGGGATCCGATCCCGACCGAGCGCAGCCGCTCGCGCACGACGTCCCCGGAGAGGAAGTTCTCCCCGACGAACTCGCCGAGGGAGACGCCGAGCTGGTCCTTCTTGCGCGGGATGATCGCGGTGTGCGGGATGGGGATGCCGAGGGGGTGCCGGAAGAGGGCGGTGACGGCGAACCAGTCGGCGAGCGCGCCGACCATGCCGGCCTCGGCGGCGGCCGCGACGTAGCCCGCCCAGGAGCCGGCGCCGGAGTGCTCCGCCCAGGTGGCGAGCACGTAGATCACGGCGACGAGCCCGAGCAGGCCCGTCGCCGTCGCCTTCATGCGGCGCACCCCGCGCTGCTTCTCCTGGTCGGCGGGGGTGAACTCGGCGGCGAAACGGCGCGCGGGACGAGGCACACCGGCACCGGCCCCGGCCCCGGTACCGGTATGGGGCAGGGATGAATCCCGGTCCGTCCGGGCATACTGCCCGGTGTCGACTACGTCCGGTCTGCCCGATCTATCCGATCCGACCGATACATCCGTTTTCACCGGACCGGCGGCTTCCCCGGACTCCAGCCCTTCGGGACCGGACCCCCGCCGAGCGCCCCCGCCAGGACCCGACAGACTCTCCGGGCCGTCCGGGCCGTCCGGGCCGTCCGGCTTCTCCGACTCGCTCATCGGTCTCTCCAGCTCGCCGCGTCCGTCACTGTCGTTCCCCTCACACATTGTCCCTTCCTGACGTACTCCCGGAACGAACCACAAGTTCCCGGCGTCTGAAGGGGCGGAGGGGAATCACCTGAGGGCCCCGCAGTCGGCCCCCTCGTCGCCCGCCGCACCCCATGCCTCATCATGGGGTGATCACACCGGAGCCTCGGGGCTCCCCCTGCCCGAGGAGACAGACACCGCATGACCAGGCGAAACGGTTATGCCCTGTTGGCCGCGCTCGTCGCGGTCGTCGTAGTGATATCCGCGGGCATCTACGTGGGCTTCTCCGGGATCCTGCGCGACCGGGACGGCGGCGTCCGGGCCGACGGCGCGCACCCGCGCAGCTCGGCGGCGCCCGCCTCGACCGGCATGTGGGTCGGCAGCTGGTCCGCGGCGCCCGCGGGCGCCGAGCCCGGCACGGAGACGAACGGCTACTTCGGCCGCTCCATACGTAACGTCGTGCACACCAGCATCGGCGGCGCCGGCGCCCGCATCACCCTCTCCAACCTCTACGGGCAGCAGCCGCTCAGCATCACGCACGCCTCGCTCGCCGTGGCGTCCGCGCCGAACAGCCCGACGGCGCTCGCGGGCACCGTCCGGCGGCTCACCTTCTCCGGGAACACGTCGGTGGTCATACCCGCCGGCCGGCAGGTGCTCAGCGACGCGGTGCGGCTGCAGGTGCCCGCCGACTCCGACCTGCTGGTCACGACGTACTCGCCGACCGCGTCCGGCCCGGTCACGTACCACCCGCAGGCCCGGCAGATGTCGTACGTGGCGAACGGCGACCTCACCGAGGAGGCCAACGGCGCGCGGTACACCGAGCAGAGCCCGTACTGGCGCTACCTGAGCGCCCTCGACGTGCTGAGCAACGAGGCGGAGGGCACGCTCGTCGTCCTCGGCGACTCCCTCACCGACGGCATCACGTCCACCGTCGGGGCGAACCGGCGCTGGACCGACGTCCTCGCCGCCCGCCTGCGCACCGAGTCCGGCGCCCCGCGCTACGGCGTCCTCAACCAGGGCATCAGCGGCAACCGCATCCTCTCCGACGGCTACGGCCGCCCCGCCGGCAACCCGAGCGGGCTCGCCCGCTACGACCGCGACGTGCTGGGCCGGGCCGGAGTCCGCGCCGTCGTGATCGACCTCGGTATCAACGACATCCTCCGCAATCCGCACCAGACCGACCCCGACCGGATCGCGGACGGTCTGCGGGAGCTCGTGCGGCAGGCGCACGCGCGCGGGCTGCGCGTGGTCGGGGCGACCCTCATGCCGTTCCAGGGGCACCGGGGGTACGAGCCCCGGCTGGAGGCGGTGCGCGAGGCGGTCAACGGGGAGATCCGGGCCGGGCGCGTCTTCGACAGCTACGTCGACTTCGACCGGGCGCTGCGCGACCCGTACAACCCGCGCCGTCTGCTGCCGCAGTACGACTCCGGCGACCACCTGCACCCCAGCGACGCCGGATACCGCAAGATGGCCGAGTCCTTCGACCTGTCCACGCTGAAGGCCACCCGCGGCGCCGAGCTCTGACCCGTCGCGCCCGCGCCGCCG
>NZ_WWIA01000374.1 GCF_009870065.1 Streptomyces sp. SID5785
GGCGGGTCCGGGCGCGGACGGCGGGGCCGGCGGCTGCGGGAAGGTCCTGGCCTCGGCCTTGGCGTGCCGGGGCGGGACGGCGAGCTGCAGCACGTCGGCGAGGCTGCCCGCGTAGCGGTCGGCGACCGCGCGGGTGAGGGCGAGCAGCTCGGGCCCGAGGACGGGCTCGGGCGACAGGACCTGGGCGAGGGCGGCGAGGGGGCCCTGGTACTCGGCCTCGGCGACGCGCTCCACGAGGAACCCGTCGATCAGGCCGCCGCCCTCGCGGCGGCCGTCCCGTACGTTCCTCGAGCCGGCGCCGAACCGGACGCGGACCCGGACGCCCGGCTGTGCGACCTCGTCCAGCTCCTCCGGGACCGCGTACTCGAAGTACCGGTCGAGGTGCAGCACGCCCTTGTCGACGAGCACGCGGGCGACGGGCAGCTCCTTGGCCAGGGGGGCTCCGCGCCAGGTGCGCGGCTTGGCCTTGGGGGCCTTGCTGCTCCGCAGGGTCTCGCGGATGAAGGCCAGCTGCTCCGGCTCGGGGCTGTCGTTCTGGCTGCTCACGCTGCCCATTCCTACCAGAGGGGTCGGACATCGGGACGGCGTGCGCCGGTGGCCCGGGCGCGGGCGGGAACAGGCCGGGGCCCGGCTCCCTCGGAGGAGAGCCGGGCCCCGGTCGAGCCGTGCGGCAGGCCTACAGGCCCGCCGCCGCACGCAGCGCGTCCACGCGGTCCGTCTTCTCCCACGTGAAGTCCGGCAGCGCGCGACCGAAGTGACCGTAGGCGGCCGTCTGCGAGTAGATCGGGCGGAGCAGGTCGAGGTCGCGGATGATCGCGGCGGGACGCAGGTCGAAGACCTCGCTGATCGCGGCCTCGATCTTCTCCGTGTCGACCGTGTTCGTGCCGAAGGTCTCGACGAAGAGGCCGACCGGCTCGGCCTTGCCGATCGCGTACGCGACCTGGACCTCGCAGCGGGCCGCGAGACCGGCCGCGACGACGTTCTTGGCGACCCAGCGCATCGCGTACGCGGCCGAACGGTCCACCTTGGACGGGTCCTTGCCCGAGAAGGCGCCGCCGCCGTGGCGGGCGTAGCCGCCGTACGTGTCGATGATGATCTTGCGGCCGGTGAGGCCGGCGTCGCCCATCGGGCCGCCGATCTCGAAGCGCCCCGTCGGGTTCACCAGCAGGCGGTAGCCGTCGGTCTCGAGCTTGATGCCGTCCTCGACGAGCGCCTTGAGCTCGGGCTCCACGACGAACTCGCGGATGTCGGGGGCGAGCAGCGAGTCGAGGTCGATGTCCGAGGCGTGCTGGGACGAGACGACGACCGTGTCGAGGCGGACGGCCTTGTCGCCGTCGTACTCGATGGTGACCTGGGTCTTGCCGTCGGGGCGCAGGTACGGGATGGTCCCGTTCTTGCGGACCTCGGACAGCCGGCGCGACAGGCGGTGCGCGAGGTGGATCGGGAGCGGCATGAGCTCCGGCGTCTCGTCGCACGCGTAACCGAACATCAGGCCCTGGTCGCCCGCGCCCTGCTTGTCGAGCTCGTCCTCGTCACCCTCGACGCGCTTCTCGTACGCCGTGTCGACGCCCTGCGCGATGTCCGGCGACTGCGAGCCGATGGAGACCGAGACGCCGCAGGACGCGCCGTCGAAGCCCTTCTTCGACGAGTCGTAGCCGATCTCGAGGATCTTCTCGCGCACGAGCTGGGCGATCGGCGCATAGGCCTTCGTGGTCACCTCGCCGGCGACGTGCACGAGGCCGGTGGTGATCAGCGTCTCGACGGCGACGCGGGACGTGGGGTCCTCGCGCAGCAGGGCGTCGAGAATGGTGTCGCTGATCTGGTCAGCGATCTTGTCGGGGTGGCCCTCGGTCACGGACTCCGAGGTGAACAGGCGACGGGACACAACGCTCCCTGTGGTTGCAGCGGCTGCTGGCTGATCATTGACGGACGTCCGGGGGCTGCGCCCGGCGTGGTCCGAGAACAGTTTATCGGTCGGGTTCGGCCGCCGGGACACGCGTCTCGCCCCTTGGGAGGGCTGTGACCAGCGACACCGTTGCGGCCGACCCGGGGATCGGTCTCGGGCAGGGTACCGGGCCCGGGTGAATCCGGCGCCCCTACGGCAGGCGTTCGGCGTGTGCGGGGCCGAGCCGGAGCGCGACCTCGTCCCAGATCCGGTCCGCGAGCGCCTCCTTGGGCCCGTACGGAACGGGGGTCTCGGAGCCGTCCGCGGCGAGGATGACGGCCTCGTTCTCCTCGGCGCCGAAGGTCCTGCGCTCCCCCACCTCGTTGACGACGAGCAGGTCACAGCCCTTGCGGGCGAGTTTGGCGCGGCCGTTGGCGAGGACGTCGTCGGTCTCGGCGGCGAAGCCGACGACGACCTGGCCGACCCGCGGCCGCTCGCCGGAGATCTCGGCGAGGATGTCGGGGTTGCGGACCAGCTCGACGGTCGGAGCCCCGGAGTCGCCCTGCTTCTTGATCTTGCCGGGGGCGTAGACGGCCGGGCGGAAGTCGGCGACGGCCGCGGCCATGACCACGGCGTCGGCGTCGGCGGCGGCCTTGAGGACCGCCTCGCGCAGCTGCACGGCGGTGCCGACGTGGACGACGTCGACGCCGGCCGGGTCGGGCAGCGCCGCGTTGGCCGACAGCAGGGTGACCCGGGCGCCGCGGGCGGCCGCGGTGCGGGCGAGCGCGTAGCCCTGCTTGCCTGAGGAGCGGTTGCCGAGGAAGCGGACCGGGTCGAGGGGCTCGCGGGTGCCGCCCGCACTGACGACGACGTGCGTCCCGGCGAGGTCGGCGGTGGCCGCGGCGGCGCCGCGGGCCAGGACGCGGCGCGCGTACTCGAAGATCTCGGCGGGGTCGGGGAAGCGGCCCTTGCCCGTGTCGACACCGGTGAGGCGGCCGACGGCGGGCTCGATGACGAGGGCGCCACGGCGGCGCAGCGTCGCGACGTTCTCCTGGGTGGCCGGGTGCTCCCACATCTCGGTGTGCATGGCGGGCGCGAAGACGACCGGGCAGCGGGCGGTGAGGAGCGTGTTGGTGAGGAGGTCGTCGGCCAGGCCGTGGGCGGCCTTGGCGAGCATGTCGGCGGTGGCCGGGGCGACGATCACGAGGTCGGCGTGCTGGCCGATGCGCACGTGCGGGACCTCGTGGACGGAGTCCCAGACCTCGGTGGAGACCGGGTTGCCGGAGAGCGCGGACCAGGTCGCGGCGCCGACGAAGTGGAGCGCGGAGTCGGTGGGGACGACGCGGACGTCGTGCCCCGACTCGGTCAGTCTGCGCAGCAGCTCACAGGCCTTGTAGGCGGCGATGCCGCCGCTGACCCCCAGCACGACCTCGGGCTTCGACGACACCGCTGCTCCCCTGACTCCGGAAACGTACGACTCCATGACACTCCCCATGACACACCACAGGCCCGGCAGTCGTACTGCCGGGCCTGTGGTGACGAAGAAGAACGCGTTACTGCGCCGGGCCCTCGATGGCCTCGGACGTCAGCAGGCCCGCGTTGATCTCGCGCAGCGCGATCGACAGGGGCTTCTCGTGGACGTGCGTGTCCACCAGCGGGCCGACGTACTCGAGCAGGCCCTCACCGAGCTGCGAGTAGTACGCGTTGATCTGGCGCGCGCGCTTGGCCGCGTAGATGACCAGGCTGTACTTCGAGTCGGTGGCTTCGAGCAGCTCATCAATCGGCGGGTTGATGATGCCCTCGGGCGCGGTGATGGAAGAGGACACTCTCTGCCTTCCGATGGGGGCCGGGACCGGGGTCCCGGCTGGGGTAAACCAGGGTAAAGATCAAAGAACCTTCATCAAGGCTAGCAGCTCGCGCGCCACGTCCTCGACGGAGGTGTTGACCAGGGTCGTGTCGAACTCGGCCTCGGCGGCGAGCTCGACCTTGGCCGCCTCGAGCCGGCGCTCGACGACCTCGGGCGCCTCGGTGCCGCGGCCGGTGAGCCGGCGCACCAGCTCGTCCCAGCTCGGCGGGGCGAGGAAGACCAGCTGCGCCTCGGGCATCGACTCGCGGACCAGGCGGGCGCCCTGGAGGTCGATCTCGAGCAGCACGGGCTCGCCCGCGTCGAGGCGGTCGAGGACCGCGCGCCGCGGGGTGCCGTAGCGGTTCCCCGCGAACTCGGCCCACTCCAGGAGCTCGCCGTTGGCGATCAGCTTGTCCATCTCCTCGTCGGAGACGAAGAAGTACTGGACACCGTGCTTCTCGCCGGGGCGCGGCTTGCGGGTCGTCGCCGACACCGAGAGCCACACCTCGGGGTGTTGCTTGCGCATATGAGCGACGACCGTGCTCTTGCCGACCCCGGAGGGGCCGGAGAGCACGGTCAGCCGCGGACGTACGTCCGGGGGCTCGGGGGTCGTCCCCCGGGATGTTGCAGCCATGCAGCGATTATTCCAGTTGTTCCGGAGTGCCGGGACCAGCCCCCAGGGGCGGCCACGTCACTCAGGCGCCGGTGCTGCCGAACTCGCGCTCCAGGGAGGCGATCTGGTTGGAACCGAGACCACGCACCCGGCGGGATTCGGAGATCCCGAGGCGCTCCATGATCTGCTTGGCGCGGACCTTGCCCACGCCCGGGAGGGACTCGAGCAGGGCGGAGACCTTCATCTTGCCGATGACGTCGTTCTCCTGCCCCTGCTTGATGACCTCGTGCAGGGAGGCGCCGGAGTGCTTGAGTCGATTCTTGACCTCGGCCCGCTCCCGGCGAGCCGCGGCGGCCTTTTCGAGCGCGGCTGCGCGCTGTTCAGGGGTAAGGGGCGGAAGAGCCACGCCTACGTCACCTCGGATGTCGAACTGTCGGATACGGACCGGTGAGGAACCTAGTCGCCCCACACCAGGCGAGCAAAGAGCGGCGCGGCTTGCCGCGTTCACCCGTTCACTCCCGACGGAGACTAGCGGCCATCACCGCCGGAGTCAGCGAGAACAGCGGAAAAGTCCTGGTCAGCCTTGCAGAGGCTGGACATTTCAGACAATTAGCCCCGGAAATCGGCCCGTATGCGGGTACCGGAGCGAAGGTCGGCACGCAGTGCCACCCTTTTCGGCGTGCCGTGCCGACCCTCCGCAGCGCATTCCGGGACGTCAGACGGCGCCCGCGAGCGCCTCGCGCACCTCGTCCGCGAACCGGACCGCGGTGTCACGCAGCGCCGCGACCGACGGACCCGCCTTCAGGACACCCCGGCTCACGCTCGGCACGACATTGCGCACGGCCGCGCCGAAGACCGACGGGAGATCGGCGGGCGTGGCGCCCTGCGCGCCGATGCCGGGGGCGAGCAGCGGCCCGTTGACGTCGAGCGGGTACGAGGACAGGTCGCCCAGCGTCGCGCCGACGACGGCGCCGAAGGAGCCCATCGGGGTCTCGCCCGCGTTCTCCTCGGCGAGGTGGCCGAGCATCGTCGCGCCCACGGAGCGGCCGTCCGCGCGCACCGCGTGCTGCACCTCGCCGCCCTCGGGGTTCGAGGTGAGGGCGAGCACGAACAGGCCCGCGCCGGACTCGCGCGCGAGGTCCACGGCCGGCTTCAGCGATCCGTAGCCGAGGTACGGCGACACGGTCACGGCGTCCGAGAACAGCGGGGAGTCCTTGTGCAGGAAGGTCTCCGCGTACGCGGCCATGGTGGAGCCGATGTCGCCGCGCTTGGCGTCCATGACGACGAGCGTGCCGGCGGCGCGCAGCTCGGCCGTGGCGCGCTCCAGGACGGCGATGCCGCGCGAGCCGAAGCGCTCGAAGAACGCCGACTGGGGCTTGACCACGGCGACGGTGCCCGCCAGGGCCTCGACGGTCGTGCGCGTGAAGCTCTCCAGACCGGCGATGTCGTCGTTCAGGCCCCAGGAGGACAGCAGGGCGGCGTGCGGGTCGATGCCGACGCACAGCGGACCGCGCTCGTCCATGACACGGCGCAGTCGCGCGCCGAAGGGCTCCAGAACGGTCATGCGGACACCTTCTTCACATCGGCGCCGACCGCGTCGGCGAGCGTGGCGTGCGGGGAGTTGTTCAGCCGGGCGGCGAGGCCCTTGTGGATCGCGCGGGCGTAGAAAGGACCCTCGTAGATGAAGGCGCTGTACCCCTGGACCAGGGTGGCGCCGGCGAGGATGCGCTGCCAGGCGTCCTCGGCGTTCTCCACGCCTCCGACGCCCACCAGGGTGATCTTGTCCCCCACGCGCGCGTAGAGGCGCCTGAGGACCTCCAGGGAGCGCTCCTTGAGGGGGGCGCCGGACAGGCCGCCCGTCTCGTTCACCACGTCGCCCCGGGTGCGCAGGCCCGCGCGGGAGATCGTCGTGTTCGTCGCGATGATGCCGTCCAGGCCCAGCTCGACGGCCAGGTCGGCGACGGCGTCGACGTCCTCGTCGGCCAGGTCGGGCGCGATCTTGACGAGCAGGGGCACGTGACGCGCGCGCACCGTGCGGTCGGCGGCCTCGCGCACGGCGGTGAGCAGCGGGCGCAGCGCCTCGGTGGCCTGGAGGTTGCGCAGGCCGGGCGTGTTGGGCGAGGAGACGTTGACGACGAGGTAGTCGGCGAAGGCGGCGAGGCGTTCGGTCGACTTCACGTAGTCGCCGACGGCCTCCTCCTCGGGCACGACCTTGGTCTTGCCGATGTTGACGCCGACCGTGGTCCTGAAGACCGGGTTGCGGGAGGCGAGGCGGGCCGCCACGGCGAGGGAGCCCTCGTTGTTGAAGCCCATGCGGTTGATGAGCGCGCGGTCCTGCACGAGGCGGAAGAGGCGCTTCTTGGGGTTGCCGGGCTGCGGCTCGCCGGTGACGGTGCCGATCTCGATGTGGTCGAAGCCGAGCATCGTCATGCCGTCGATGGCGATCGCGTTCTTGTCGAAGCCGGCGGCGAGGCCGAAGGGACCGTGCATGCGCAGCCCGAGGGCCTCGGTGCGCAGCTCCTTGTACCGGGGAGCGAGCGCCGCGGCCACGAAGGTGCGCAGGACGGGGGTGCGGGCCGCGAGACGGATCCAGCGGAAGGCCAGGTAGTGGGCCTTCTCGGGGTCCATGCGCTTGAAGACGAGGTTGAAGAACAGCTTGTACATGGCTGAAGTCCTAGGGGTGCGCATGAGCCGGGAGGGCTCATGAAGAGGGGGACACCGTTCGGTGTCCCCCTCTTGGGCTGCTAGTCGCGGGCCGCGGTCAGGTGTTCCGCGTGTTCCTGGAGGGACCTGACGCCCACGTCGCCGTGGTTGAGCGCGTCGATGCCCTGGACCGCCGCGGCGAGCGCCTGCACCGTCGTGAGGCAGGGCACGGCGCGGGCCACGGCCGCCGTGCGGATGTCGTAGCCGTCGAGGCGGCCGCCGGTGCCGTACGGCGTGTTGACGATCAGGTCGACGTCGCCGTCGTGGATGAGCTGGACGATCGTCTTCTCGCCGTTCGGGCCCTCGCCCTCGGACTGCTTGCGCACGACCGTGGCGTTGATGCCGTTGCGCTTGAGGACCTCGGCGGTGCCGGAGGTCGCCAGGAGCTCGAAGCCGTGGGCGACCAGCTCGCGGGCCGGGAAGATCATCGAGCGCTTGTCGCGGTTGGCGACGGAGATGAACGCGCGGCCCTTGGTGGGCAGCGGGCCGTACGCGCCGGCCTGCGACTTGGCGTACGCCGTGCCGAAGACCGAGTCGATGCCCATGACCTCGCCGGTGGAGCGCATCTCCGGGCCGAGGACCGTGTCGACGCCGCGGCCGTGGATGTCGCGGAAGCGCGACCACGGCATGACGGCCTCCTTGACGGAGATGGGCGCGTCCATGGGGAGCGTGCCGCCGTCGCCGGTCCTCGGCAGCAGGCCCTCGGCGCGCAGCTCGGCGACGGTCGCGCCGAGCGAGATGCGCGCGGCGGCCTTGGCGAGCGGCACCGCGGTCGCCTTCGAGGTGAAGGGGACGGTGCGCGACGCGCGCGGGTTGGCCTCCAGGACGTAGAGGATGTCACCCGCCATCGCGAACTGGATGTTGATCAGGCCGCGCACGCCGACGCCCTTGGCGATGGCCTCGGTGGAGGCGCGCAGGCGCTTGATGTCGAAGCCGCCGAGCGTGATCGGGGGCAGGGCGCACGCCGAGTCGCCGGAGTGGATGCCGGCCTCCTCGATGTGCTCCATGACGCCGCCGAGGTAGAGCTCGGTGCCGTCGTAGAGGGCGTCGACGTCGATCTCGATCGCGTCGTCCAGGAAGCGGTCGACGAGGACCGGGCGGGACGGGCTGATCTCCGTGGACTCCTCGATGTACGAGGACAGGCGGGTCTCGTCGTAGACGATCTCCATGCCGCGGCCGCCGAGCACGTAGGACGGGCGGACCAGGACCGGGTAGCCGATCTCGTCGGCGATGGCCTTGGCCTCGGCGAAGGTCGTCGCGGTGCCGTGCTTGGGCGCGGGCAGGCCGGCCTCGGCGAGCACGCGGCCGAAGGCGCCGCGGTCCTCGGCGGCGTGGATCGCCTCCGGGGACGTGCCGACGACGGGGACGCCGTTGTCCTTCAGCGCCTGGGCGAGGCCCAGCGGGGTCTGGCCGCCGAGCTGGACGACGACGCCCGCGATCGGGCCCGCGAGGGACTCGGCGTGGACGATCTCCAGGACGTCTTCCAGCGTGAGCGGCTCGAAGTACAGGCGGTCGGAGGTGTCA
>NZ_WWIA01000375.1 GCF_009870065.1 Streptomyces sp. SID5785
CGAACGCCCCCGGAGGGGGCGGGGTGGTGGGAGCAAGGGGGCACGCCAGTGCGGACCGTTCGGACTCGGGCCGGGACAGCAGCGCCGCAGCGTCAGACCGGTGGGGGCACACCTCGGCAGGCCCAGGTCACGGCTCACCGCCGTAGAGGTTCAGCACCATCGCCGAGTAGCGCGCCATCGTGGCTGATCGCGCAGTTCCCCGCGCCCCTGACGGGGCACCACCACACGCCCCGCGACGCAGTCGCAGCCCCGACGCCGGGTCGAACGCCCCCGAAAGGGGGCGGGGCGGTGGGAGCAAGGGGGCACGCCAGTGCGGCCACCGTTCACCCCCGCACCCTCACGTGACGCACAAGCCACCCCCCACCCCTTAACCTCACGCCCGCCGAAAGCCATCATGTTCCGGTCAGACACGTGAAGTACCGAGCACCGAGCACCGAACACACGAAGAAAACGGGCGGGGACAGTGGTGAAGGCGAGAACGGCGAGAACGGCGAGAACCCGGACACTCGGCGTCAGCGGAGCGCTCGCTCTCGCCCTCACGCTGACGGCCTGCGGCGGCCACGACGACGCCGCCTCGAAGAAGCACGGCACCGTCGCCCTCGCCGGGAAGAAGGGCGCCACCGCGTCCCGGCCGATCCCGGAGGGCAAGGGCAGCAAGCTGCCGTCCGACTTCAACGGCGACGGCGCCCCCGACCTGGTTCTCGACAGCCTCGCCCACCGCGGCCTCGGCGACGACCCGGGCATCGGCATCGTCTACGGCCGCAAGGGCCACGGCCTCGACCCCGCGACCCGCCAGCTGCTCTCCCCCGCCAAGTACGCGGCCCCGACCAAGGGCGAGATACCGGCGACGTTCGGCTCCGAGTCCGCCTGCGACCTGGACCGCGACGGCTACTCCGACCTCGTCGTCTCCACCGACCCGCCCTACGACGGCCAGGGCACCCCGCCCGTCCCGGTGCAGATCCTCTTCGGCTCCCCCACCGGCATCTCCGGCAAGGGCGTCACGCTCCGCATCCCGGCGAAGGCCCGTTTCGGCAACGACTGGGCCGACCAGCCCGTGTGCGGCGACTTCGACGGCGACGGGAGGAACGACCTCGTCGTGCATGCGAGCGGCGGCCGGCTGACCTTCCTGCCCGGCCCGTTCACCCGCACCGGAGCCCCCCGCGGCACCGCCCGCCTCGTGCAGGCCGACGGGAACGTCCCGGCCGGCCCCGCCGCCGACCTCGACGGGGACGGCGCCGACGAGGTGCTGGTCCGCGCCCACACCGGCAGCGCCCGCTCCGCACTGGTCCGGGGCGGCCCGGACGGCCCCGGACGGCCCGGCGCCGCGTACCCGGCGGGCCTCGACGTCGCGTTCGGCCGCTTCACCGGCGGGGCCCGCGCCGCGGTCCTCACCGGGACCGGCGTCACCCGGTACACGGCGCAGGGCGCCACGGGCGGCCCGGTGAAGGCCAAGGGCAGCGCGCTGGACGCGGCGGACCTCGACGGCGACGGCCGCGACGACCTCGTCGTCTCGGGCGGCGACGGCGACCCGGTCCGGCTGGTGCGCGGCGGCGCCACGGCCGTGTCCGGCTCGCCCGGCACGGGACGCGTCGTGGCGGTGGCCGACTTCGACGGCGACGGCCGCGACGACCTCGTGGTGCAGCGCGCCGCGGCGGACGGCGACACCGACAAGGTCACGGTCCTGACGGGAGCGCGCACGGCCTCCCTCGTCGCCGGCGCACCCGCAACGTCCTTCTCCAGCACGGTGTTCACGGGCTGACCCGCACAACCGGGCGGCTCCCGCCGTCCGTTCCCCGGGATTCTCACAGAACCCGTACAACCCTCGGGCCCCGCAAGCAGTCTCCTGTTCGCCGAACAGACGATCATGCCCCGGACAACTCCGGGTGAACGACGGCTGACCGGCATCTCATCGTCGCGGATGTCCGCCAGACATCCCCAGCAGCAGGAGCCATCCATGGCCACCAAGCACAGACGTTCCTCCACGTCGTCCGCCGTCCGGGCGCGCCTCATGACGGCGACCGCCGTCGCCGCCGCCCTGACCGGCGGCCTCGTCGTCGCGACGGCGGCGCCCGCCGTCGCCGGCGACTCGGTCCACCACCACGAGGCCGACTTCAACGGCGACGGCTACGGCGACACCGCGTTCGCCGCGGGCGACGCCACCGTCGCCGGGTACAAGGAAGCGGGCTCGATCGTCGCCCTGTACGGCTCGTCCACGGGCATCAGCGGCAGCAAGCGCACCACCATCACGCAGAACAGCCCGGGCGTCCCCGGCGGCGCCGAGAAGGGCGACCACTTCGGCTGGACGAGCGCCTACGGCGACTTCAACCACGACGGCTACGACGACCTCGCCGTCGGCGCCTCGTACGAGAAGCTCGGCACCGACACCGACGCCGGACTGGTCACCGTCCTGTGGGGCTCCGCCAAGGGCCTGACCGGCGGCACGGTCATCGAGGACCCGACGCCGTCCGGCCACGACCGCTGGGGCAAGTCCCTCGCCGCGGGCGACTTCGACGGCGACGGCAAGGACGACCTCGCGGTCGGCGCGTCCGGCGCCACGATCTACGTCTACAAGGGCGGCATCACCACGTCCGGTACCGCGGGCGGCCGTTACACGGTCAAGCCGAAGATCGTCAGCGGCGACGACACCGGACCGCTCAACCTCAGCGCGGGCGACGTGAACGGCGACAAGCGCACCGACCTCGTCGTCAACGGCTTCGAGACCGGCACCGAGTACGGCTGGAACACCAACTACTACGTGCCCGGCACCGCCTCCGGCCTGAGCGTCTCCGGCGCCAAGCAGCTCAAGCGCGGCGTGATCACGGGCATCGGCGACGTGAACGGCGACGGCTACGCCGACATCGTCACCGGCCAGGACTGGGACCCCGAGAAGCCGGGCTCCGACTACCCGTCGGTCCCGGAGTCCGTCACCGGCGGCCAGGTCCACATCACGTACGGCTCGGCGAGCGGCCCGACGACGACCACGAACATCACCCAGAACTCCGGCAACGTGCCCGGCGGTTCCGAGCGCGGCGACTGGTTCGGCGGCGAGGTCTCCGTCGGCGACATCAACGGCGACGGCTACCAGGACCTGGTCGCGGGCGCCTCCGGCGAGAACCTGGGCAGCCCCTCGGTCGTCGACACCGGCGCCGTCACCGTCCTGTACGGCTCGGCGAGCGGCATCGACACGGCGTCCGGCGCCCAGTTCTTCGCCCAGTCCACCCCGGGCGTGCCCGGCGCTGACGAGGCGTACGACGGCTTCGGCGGCGAGGTCAAGCTCACCGACCTCAACGGCGACGGCACCTCCGACCTCGTGGTCGCGGCCCCCGGCGAGAACGAGGGCAACGGCGCGCTGACCTACCTCCCGTCCAACGGCACGAAGATCACCACGACGGGCGCCCGCGCCATCTCGACGACGGCCGCCGGCGTCGACACGGCCGGCCACCCCCTCTTCGGCGCGAACGCGGCCGACTAGGCCGTGCCCGGCCCGCACCACCGCGCACCTCTCCAGGGGCGTTCCGGACCTGCGACCCGGAGCGCCTCTCAGGGCCACCCGTAAGGGATGTCACAGCTCAGCCGCAATGCCGGGCCCATTTCCCCGGGCCCGGCTCCCGGCCGCGGAAACCAGGTACGTTCGACTACGTGGCTGGATTCAGGAACGGACGCGGCCGGGACAACCGCGAAGCGCCGCCGCAGGGGCACCCCCCGTACGGACAACCGCAGCAGCAGTATCCGTACGGACAACAGCAGCAGCACCAGCGGCAGCAGCAGTGGCCCCCGAGCGGCGGCGGGCAGGGGTACGGCGAGCCGGAGTACTTCGGCGGCGGCGCCGGCCCCGACCCGTACGCGGCGAACAACCCGGGCCACACCCAGGCGTTCTCCGTGCACGAGGATCCGTACAGCCAGGGCGCGACGTACCAGGCGGGCGCCGCCCCGGCGGGCCCCGTCGGCCCCCGGCTGCACTGGAAGGAACTGCTCTCCGGAGTCGTCCTGCGGCCGAACCGCACCTACCTCCAGATGCGCGACTACGCGATGTGGGGCCCCGCCCTCATCGTGACGTTCGTCTACGGCCTGATCGCGATCTTCGGCTTCGACGGCGCCCGCGAGGACGTCATCAACGCGACGATGTCGGCGGCGATCCCGTACGTCCTGAGCACCGCCGTCGCCGTCACGCTCAGCTTCTTCATCCTCGGCGTCGTCACCCACACGCTGGCCCGCCAGCTCGGCGGCGACGGCGCCTGGCAGCCCACGGTCGGCCTGTCCATGCTGATCGCCTGCCTGACCGACGCCCCGCGTCTGGTCGTCGGCATGTTCCTGGGCGGCGACGAGATGTTCGTCCAGGTCCTCGGCTGGGCCACCTGGCTGGCCGCCGGCGCGCTGCTGACCTCGATGGTCTCCCGCTCCCACGACCTGCCGTGGCCGAAGGCCCTGGCCGCGTCGGCGATCCAGCTGATCGCCCTGCTGTCGATCATCAAGCTCGGCACCTTCTAGGCCCGAGCTTCCGCGGAAGGCCCGGCCCCGGCGTCCATGACGCAGTGGCCGGGCCTTTCGCCGTTCCGCACACCCGCCCCGCGCCACGGGGGCGCGGCCGGTCCGTCAGTCCGTGTCCGTCAGGCGGGCCACCCGGGCGACGATGGCGTCGGCGATCCCCGCCTCCGGCCACGGGAAGACGCGCGTCGCCGCGTACTGGTGCGCGAGGCCGTGCAGACACACCCACAGCGTCACCGCGTCCAGCTCCGGGTCGGTGATCGCCGAACTCCCCGCCGCCGCACAGTCGGCGAGCGCCCCCGCGAGCACCTTCAGCGCGCCCTCGCCGAGCGAGGTGAGCTCCTGCTCCGTCAGGGAGCTGTCGCCCAGGGTCGGCATCCACAGCCCGCCGAACATCGTGCGGTACCGCCCCGGGTACTCCTGCGCGTACCCGAGATAGGCGCGGCCCACCGCGTACAGCCGGGCCCGCGGGTCGTCGCCCGCCTGCTGCGCGGCCGCCCGCAGATGCGTCTCGAGCGCGGCGAACTCCCGTCGTACGACGGCCAGCATGATGGCCGGCTGGTCGGGGAAGTGCGGGTAGATCGACGGGGCCGCGATGCCGACCCGGCGGGCCACCGAGCGCAGGGTGATCGCCCGCTCGTCGCCCGTCTCGTCCAGCAGGGCGGCGGCGGCGTCGACGATGTCCTCCCGCAGGCGGCCGCCCTCGCCGCGCCGGTTGCGCCGCCGCGCGGCGGCCGGTCTCGGGGCGTCCTCGCCCGTCCTGTCCGTCCCGCTGTCGGCCGCGGCTCGGATCTCGGTCTCGGTCTCGATCTCACTCACCTTCGTCACCTTACGCGTGAAAGCTTATGGCCGTAACCCCTTGCCATCCCCGACCTCACAGTCATAACCTTACGAGCGTAAACACAAGGCCGTAAACACAAGGCCGTAAACACAAGGCCGTAAACACAAGCGCGTCAGCACAAGGCCGAGGCCGTCACCACGCCGCCGTCGTCGTCGAGCACCTCAGGGGTCGTCATGAGCAGCACCACCGCCGCCGCCACCGTCACCGCGACCGAGATCCTCCTGCCGGGCAAGGTCGAGCCCGAGGGACTCCAGGTGCGCACGCACGAGCTGCCCGCCCCGGCCGCGGGCCAGGTCGTCCTGCGCATGGACGCGACCGGCGTCTCCTTCGCCGAGCAGCAGATGCGCCGCGGCAAGTACTTCGACCAGCCGCCCTTCCCCTTCGTACCGGGGTACGACCTGGTCGGCACGGTCACCGCGACCGGGCCGGGCACCGACCCCGGACTCGCCGGGCGCCGGTTCGCCGCCGTGACGAAGACCGGCGCGTGGGCCAGCCATCTGCTCGTCGACGCGGCCGACCTCGTGCCCGTACCCGACGAGGTCTCCGCGACCGCCGCCGAGACGGTGATCGTCAACGGGATCACGGCCTGGCAGATGCTGCACCGCACCGCGAAGGTCCGCCGCGGCGGCACCGTCGTGGTCCTCGGGGCCAACGGCGGCGTCGGCTCCACCCTCGCCCAGCTCGCCCGGCACGCCGGCATCACGGTGATCGGCACCGCGTCCCCCCGCCACCACGCCGCCCTGCGCGAGCTCGGCGTCACCCCCGTCGACTACCGCGACCCCGAGCTGTACGCCCGCCTGCGCGAGCTGGCGCCCGACGGCGTGGACGCCGTCTTCGACCACGTCGGCGGGCCCGGCATCGAGGACTCCTGGCGGCTCGTGCGGCGCGGCGGCACGCTCGTCTCGTACGGCACCGCCGCCAGCAAGGACGAGGAGGGCAGCTCGCAGCTGCCGATCCTCAAGCTGTTCGCGCGGCTCGGCGCGTGGAACGCCCTGCCCAACGGCAGGAGCGCCGGGTTCTACAACTTCTGGGCGGGCAAGCGCCTGCGTCGCGCCGCCTGGCAGCGCCGTCTGGCCGAGGACCTCACCCAGGTCCTGCGCCTCGTCGCCGACGGCACGCTGACGGCGCAGATCGCCGCGACCTTCCCGCTGGCCGACACGGCCGCCGCCCTGCGGCTCGCCGAATCCGGCACGGTCGCGGGCAAGGTCGTCATCGTGCCCGGCGCCTGAACCCGGGCGGCCCGGCCACGACGTCAGGACCCGGCGCGGTCCGTGGCCAGCCGGCGGCCGAGCTCCTTCAGCTCCACCCGGGCCGCCGGGGTACCCGCGGGCGTGTCCCAGAACGGGTGCGCCGCGATACGCCGGGACAAGGCCAGCAGATGCCGGCGCCGACCGGCGGTGCCCGTGTTCTGCGCCGAGACGAGCTGCTCGTAGGTCACGTACCAGGCCGTCTGCGCGGCCAGAAGATCATCGGGGATACGGTGCCTGTCCATACCTCGAATTAGATCGCATGTTCGATTTTCTGAGCAACGTGACGCGCTGCCGCCGAGCGGCGGGGCGGGTGCCCCCGCCGAGGCACGCAAAAGGACCCCCGGTACACACCGAGGGTCCTGACGTCAGTCCGTCCGTCCGCAGCTCAGAGGGCTTCCTTGTTCTCCCTGGGAGCCTCGCCGGACTTGTGCACGGGAGGCAGGACGCTCCACGGGAAGTTGATCCAGTCGTCGGTGCGCTTCCACACGTACTCGCACTTCACGAGCGAGTGGGACTTCTCATAGACGACGGCCGAGCGGACCTCGGCGACGTGGTCGAGGCAGAAGTCGTGGACCAGCTTCAGCGTCTTGCCGGTGTCGGCGACGTCATCGGTGATCAGCACCTTCTTGTCGCTGAAGTCGATGGCGTTCGGCACGGGCGCGAGCATGACCGGCATCTCGAGGGTGGTGCCCACGCCGGTGTAGAACTCCACGTTGACCAGGTGGATGTTCTTGCAGTCCAGCGCGTACGCGAGACCGCCCGCGACGAAGACGCCGCCGCGCGCGATGCTCAGGATGATGTCGGGCTCGTAGCCGTCATCGGCGATGGTCTGTGCGAGTTCGCGCACCGCCACCCCGAACTTCTCGTACGTAAGGTTCTCGCGCACGTCACTCATGTTGCTGCCGCTCACACCTGGGTCCGATGGAAATTCTGGAAGGAGCGGGAGGCCGTCGGACCACGCTGCCCCTGGTAACGCGAACCGTACCGCTCGCTGCCGTACGGGAACTCGGCGGGCGACGACAGGCGGAACATGCACAGCTGGCCGATCTTCATCCCCGGCCAGAGCTTGATCGGCAGGGTCGCCAGGTTCGACAGCTCGAGCGTGACGTGCCCGCTGAAACCGGGGTCGATGAACCCGGCCGTGGAGTGCGTCACCAGGCCCAGCCGCCCCAGCGAGCTCTTGCCCTCGAGCCGCGAGGCGAGATCGTCGGGCAGCGAGATGACCTCGTACGTCGACGCCAGCACGAACTCGCCCGGGTGCAGGATGAACGGCTCGTCGCCCTCCGGCTCCACCAGCCGGGTCAGGTCGGCCTGCTCCACGCTCGGGTCGATGTGCGGGTACTTGTGGTTCTCGAACACCCGGAAGTAGCGGTCGAGACGGACGTCGATGCTCGACGGCTGCACCATGGATTCGTCATACGGATCGAA
>NZ_WWIA01000376.1 GCF_009870065.1 Streptomyces sp. SID5785
CAGGGGCGCGGGGAACTGCGCGAGAAGCCCCCACCGGCGGATGGTCGCGACGCAAGGGACGGACCCGTCCGGGAGCGAGCCCCGCCCACCCCCGGAGGGAAGGGGCGCCCGCCCCCGGTGCGTGCCACGGGGACGGGCGCGTTCATGAGGGAGCCGGGGCCCGTCAGGCCGCCGCCTCTGTGGCACCCGCCGCGTCCGGCACGCACCGCACCCCGAGCCCGGCGAGCACCGCGTGCGCGGCCCGCCGCCCCGAGTGCATCGCCCCCTGCACGGTGCTCGTCTCCCGGTGGTCCCCGCACACGTAGAGCCCGTCGAGCAGCCGCACCGGCCGCCGCGGGTCGTGCGGCGCGGGCATCGCGGGGACGGCGCGCGGGGCGTGGTGCACGGCGAGCGTCTCCCAGCCGCTCGTCGAGGCGCCGTACAGCGCGGCCAGCCGGTCGCGCAGGGCGCGCTCCGCGGGCGGCGGTCCGAACAGCACGGAGGAGACCAGCGCGCGGCCGGCCGGAGCGCGGGACGGGTCGACCTGGCTGATCACGCAGGTGTGCGCGAGCAGGCCAGGACGGTCCGCGTCGAGCAGCAACGCCGCCTCCCCGAAGGGCGGTTCGGGCACGGCGTGGTGCACGACGGTCACCTCGTGGAAGTCCGGCACGTGCAGTCCCGGCAGCAGTTCCGCGGCGGCGACCGCGTCGGCGGCGACGAGGACCGTGCGGCACCGCAGCCGCCCGTGCCCCGCGGTCGTCACGGCGTTGGTCGCGACGCCGGTCACCCGGACCCCGGTGCGTACGGTGCCCGGCGGCAGTCCGGCCGCGAGCAGCTCGGGTACCGCGTCCGCGCCGCCCTCGGGCACGGCGAGCCCGCCGCGGGCGTACGCGTGCAGGGCCGGGTCGGCGGCCCGGCTGGACGTGACGAGGTCCGGATCGCTCAACAGGGCCCTGAGCAGCGGCCGTACGAAGCCGTCGAGGGTCCGCCCCGGCATGCCGCGCTCCGGCAGTGCCTCGCCGACGGGCCGCTCGGGGCGCTCGTGCAGCGCGTCCTGCGGGAGGGCGGCGAAGCGGGCCAGGGCGCGGCCCAGCCGGGCGTGGTCCAGGGGGCCGCCGAGCGGGGGCCGGGAACCGCGCACGGGACGCGGGGCGCTCGCGAGGGCGCGCGCCGCGCTCAACGCGCCCCGTGTGCGCCGGGGGCGGTGCGCGGGCTCGCCCGTACGGTGCCTGCGGCCCTCGCTGTGCACGAGGACGCCGGGCGCGAACGGACGCAGGGCGAGCCCCGCGAGGCCGTCGGTGCCGGGCAGGTCCGGGCAGTCCGGACAGGGCCGGTGCGACGGGGTCAGCAGCTGTCCGGTCCGGTCGAGCCGGAACCCGTCGATCTTCTCGGTGGACATCCGGCCGCCGACCGTGCCGGCGGCCTCCAGGACCAGGACGTCCACACCTGCCCTGGTCAGCTGCCGGGCCGCGGTCAGTCCCGCGACTCCGGCCCCCACGATGACGACGTCCGCGTGCGCGGGCTCAAGCACGTGCCCCTCCCCGAGGTTGCGCGGCGATGTGTGGGGGCGTCATGCCCCGCGGCGCGGACCGTCAACGCCCGGGCCGGGACCGAGCCGGGTGGGACAGCCTCTCCGGCCCGCATCGAGGCTAGGCGGCGGACCGCTCCGGGGGAGTCGCGCGTCGGGGCGGCACGGATGCACCGGCCCTCCGGGGGATGCGCCCCTGGACAGGCCCTCGCGCTCAGGGGCGCACGAGCGAGCGCAGGCAGTGGACGACGAGGTCCGCGGGGGAGCCCGGCCCCGAGGGGCGCGCGTCGGTCGCCGACCAGGCCTCCAGCGCGATCCGGATCGCGTCGGTCGCGGCGGCCGCGGTCAGCCGGTGCTCCAGCGGGTCCGTGTCCGGGCCGGACAGCGCGGCCACGAGGGGGACCAGTTTCTCCTCCGACTCCTGGTTGACCCGGTACCAGACGGCGCGCAGGGCGGGGTCGTCCGCGGCCGCGCGCAGCAGGGCCCGGGTGCGCTCGAGGCCCTCGCGCGCCGCGTCGCCGGGCTCCGACAGGGAGGCGACCGCCGCCTCCTCGAGGGCCTGGGCCAGGGGGGTGCCCGGGGCGGTCGCCGCGAGCAGTTCGCGCCAGCGGTCGCCGCCGGCCGCGAGGAGCGGGCCGACGGCGTCCTGCTTGCCGCGGAAGTACCGGTAGAAGGTGCGCAGGGCGACCCCGGCCTCGCGGGCGATGTCCTCGGCCGTGGTGGCGTCGGGCCCCCGCTCGGTGAACAGCTCGACGGCCGCGCGCGCGATCTCCAGCTGGGTCGCGGCCTTGCGGCGCTCGGTGAGGGTGCGGTGCTCAGGAGTCACCCGGCGAAGCCTAACCGGTCACCTGCCATGGCGGCGTGAAATGTCATAGTGGCAAAACGTGCCAGCAGGTCGTACGGTGAAGAGGAAGCACCCACCCGGCGGACCGGTCACCGCGGCCCGCGGACAGGAACGAGAGGCACGCCATGACCACCCCCGCCCCCACGACCACGACTACGACCACGACGACCCCGCACTCGCTGAGCCGCTACACGGGGCGCCGCGCCCTCGTCACCGGCGGCGGCTCCGGCATCGGCCAGGCGACCGTCCTGCGCCTGCTCGCCGAGGGCGGCAGCGTCGTCGCCGCGGATGTCAGCGAGGCCGGGCTCGCCGACACCGAGGTCAAGGCGGGCCCGGACGCGGCGCGCCTCACCCGCGTCCTCGTGGACATCGCCGACGAGGCGTCCGTCCGGGCCGCCGTCACCTCGGCCGTCGACGCGCTCGGCGGGCTCGACGTCCTGGTCAACGCCGCGGGCATCCTCCGCTCAGGACACACCCGTGAGGTCACCCTCGCCGACTTCGAGCAGGTGCTGCGGGTCAACCTCGTCGGCACGTTCCTGATGATCCGCGAGGCGCTCCCGGCGCTGCTCGACGGCCACGAGCCGGCCGTCGTAAACTTCTCGTCCACCGCGCAGAACTACGCCCACCCCTACATGGCGGCCTACGCGGCCTCCAAGGGCGGCATCCAGTCGATGACCCACGCCCTGGCCATGGAGTTCAGCAAGTAGGGCGTGCGGTTCACCGCCGTGCAGCCCGGCTCCATCTCCTCCGGCATGACGGACGGCACCGGCGCGTCCCGGCGGTCCGTCGGCCCCGGCCTGCCCGCCGACGCCGATCTGTCCCTGCTCCAGAAGACCGCGCCGATGCTCCAGGTGGGCACCGGGCCGCACAACTTCGCGGGGCCCGACGCGGTCGCCGCCGTCGTCGCCATGCTGGCCTCGCACGACGGCTACTTCGTCACCGGCACCGAGGTCCGCATCGACGGCGGCGCCCACATGTGACACCGGCCGATGTCGGAATCTGCGGGTTACATGTCATTGCCGACATCCACCCGGGGTTCCTACCGTGGAGGCCACGGCCCACCGGCCGTCGCACCCTTACCGAGACCCGAGGTGGAAACCGCCATGGCCACGACCACGCTGCGCACCCTCAACGGCCTCGACGAGACGCCCGCGTCGCTCGCCGACTCGACGCTCGTCCTGGTCGACTACCAGAACACCTACACCCGCGGGGTCATGGAGCTCACCGGCTGGCAGCCCGCGCTGGAGTCCGCCGCCGCGCTGCTCGCCCGGGCCCGCTCCGAGGGCGCCACGGTCATCCACGTCGTCCACGACGGCGGCGAGGGCAGTGCCTACGACGTCCGCGAGGACATCGGGCGGATCCACCCGAGCGTGGCCCCGGCCGAGGGCGAGGCCGTCGTCGTGAAGAAGGCGCCCGACAGCTTCGTCGGCACCGAGCTCGGCACGCTCGTGGACGCCGCGGGCCACGACGACCTCGTCGTCGTCGGCTTCATGTCGCACATGTGCGTCCTGTTCACCGCCCAGGGCGCCTTCCTGCGCGGCAACCGCGCGACCGTCGTCGCCGACGCGTGCGCCACCCGGCCGCTGCCCGCGCCCGGCGGCGAGGTGCCCGCCGACCAGGTCCACCGCGCCGCGCTCGGCACGGTCGGCGACCTGTACGGCGTCGTCGTCGAGACGGCCGACGCCCTGAAGTAGCCGCCGGGCGCCCGCTCGTGGGCGCCCGGCCCCGCCCCTACGAGGGGATCAGCGCCCCCGTGTCGACCGGCTTCGTCGCCGTGGCCGCCCGCGCGGCGTCGCCGGACACCTCGGCGGCCGTCAGCACGTACCCTGTGCCGGGATCCGTCGTCGAGCGGGCGAAGACCATCCCGTAGACCCGGCCCCGCGGGGTCAGCAGGGGCCCGCCGGAGTTGCCGGGGCGGACCGTGGAGCGGATCGAGTAGATCTCCCGCGTGACATCCCCGGCGCCGTAGATGTCCTGGCCGGCCGCCCGGATCGGGTCCGCGACCGTCGCCGCCCGCAGATCGAGGCCGCCGTCCTGCGGATAGCCCGCGACGACCGCCGCGTCGCCGCGCGCCGCCGAGCGGTCGAAGGACAGCACCGGGGCGTCCAGACCCGGCACGTACAGCACCGCCACGTCCTTGTCCGGGTCGAAGGACACCACCGTCGCCGCCAGCGGGCGCCCGACCCCGCCCACCCGCACCGTGGGTTCGTCGATGCCCGCCACCACATGGGCGTTCGTCATGACGTGCTCGCGCGCGAACACGAAGCCGCTGCCCTCGCGGCCCTGCCGGCCGGACGCGCCCTCCACCTTCACCGTGCTGTCCGCGGCCGCGCGGGCCGCCGCCCGCGTCACACTGTCCCCGGACGGCTCCGGCACCTTCGCCGAGGGCTCCTGTGTGAACGGGTCGAAGACCTGCGGGAAGCCCGCCGAGGTGAGCGCCCCCGTCGCCCGGGCGAACCACGAGGGCGTCGAGGACGGCATCGCGTCCTGGACCGTGCCCAGCACCGCCGAGCCGCGGATCGCCTGGTTCAGCGCCGTCGACGACGACGCCGTGAGCACGCTGCCCGCGACCCAGGCCACGACCAGCATCGCCAGCGTGCCCGCCGCGGCCCCGCCGACCCCGTCCGCGACCCGCAGCGGGCCGGGCGCCCGGTCCATCCGCCCGCGCACCCGCAGCGCGAGCCGCCCGGCCAGCGCGTGCCCGGCCACCGCGGGCAGCAGCACCGTCAGCACCGCGACGGCCGTCGCCGTCGTCGTCCCCGCCGTCACCGCGTCCATCACGAACGGCAGGAGCCACACCCCGACGACCGCGCCGCCCACGAACCCGGCCAGGGACACACCGCCCGCGAGCAGCCCCCGCCGGTAGCCGGACGCCGCGTACACGAGCGCCAGTACCAGCAGGACGACGTCGAGTACCGAGAAGTGCAGGTCCATATCGGTAACAAACGCCCAGGGGGGTCGTGCCGGTTCCGCCATCCGGCCCACAAGTGGCCGAGCGCACAGCGCGGCGCGGGCCGACAGTGGAGGACGTGCGCGTCCTACGAGCAGTGCTGAGCTGTGTGCCGGGGGCCCTGGCCCTCGGCGTCCTCGTGCTGTGCGCCGTCACGGTCCGCCCCGAGGGAGCCCACCGTACGGCCGCCGTGCCCACCCGGCAGGCCGCCGCGCGCGACGCGCCGCACTTCGCAACCCGGCCGCGCATCGTGCCCCGTGCCACCTGGCTCGCCGGCACCGAGACCTACCACCGCGACCCCGTCACCTACGCGGACCGGGTCGAGGCCGTCTTCCTCCACCACACCGACACCCCCAACCGCTACGACTGCGCCGACACGCCCCGCATCATCCGCACCCTGTACGCCGGCCAGGCCGGCACCAAGGAGTGGGACGACATCGGCTACAACTTCCTCGTCGACCGCTGCGGCACGGTCTACGAGGGCCGGGCCGGCGGCGTCGACCGCGCCGTCGTCGGCGCCCACACCCAGGGGTTCAACCGGAACACGGCCGGGATCGCGGCGATCGGCACGTTCACCGACGGCACGCCGGTGCCGCCCGCCATGACGGAGGCGATCGCCGCGCTCGCCGCCTGGAAGCTCGGCCCCGGCGGCATCGACCCCCGCGGGCACGTGCGCCTCGTCTCCAGCAACAGCCTCAGCCGCTACAAGGCGGGGACGAGCGCCGAGTTCTTCGCGATCGCGGGACACCGCGACGGCTACGAGACCTTCTGCCCGGGTCAGGCGCTGATGTCGCTGCTCCCGTCGATCAGGGCGCGGGCGGCGGAACTCCAGGGCCGGTGACCGGTCGCGTCCGGGGCCCGCTCAGGCCGGCCTGAGCACCCCGCCCCCGGCCAGCCGGTACGTCCGGCCGCCGAGACCGGGGCTCGCCGCCCGGTCGTACGACACGTCGTGCCCGTTGCCGACGATGACGTCGGAGGGCGACACCCCGCCCCGCAGCGTCAGCTCCTCCACCCGCGAGTCCCCGCCCACGGTCCACCGCGTCCCGGCGCCCAGCGACAGCGAGGCCCCCTTGACCCGGCCGTCCAGACGCGTCGACCCCGTCAGCCGGACCGCCGCCGAGCCGTCCGACACCAGCACGTCGCCGTGCAGCCGCTCGTCCTCCGCCTCGAACGTCACCGAGCCGGAGTCCCGCACCCGCAGCAGCGCCCCGTCCTTCGTCGTCACCTCGGCCCGGCCCTTCAGCCGCACGTCCGCGACGGTCTCCCGCACCGTGAACACATCGCCCTCGGCGGCCTGCAGCGACCCGCCCTCCATCGTGTACGAGGTCTCTCCTGAGCCCCGCAGCAGGACCCCGCCCGCGGCCGCCGACGACCGCACGTTCTCCAGGGACAGCGACCCGCCCGGCTCCACGGTGAACGCCTCCGAGTTCGCCACGGTGAACAGCGTGCCCGAGAGCGACACGTCACCGGCCGTCAGCACGCCGGGCGACCCGCAGCCCGCCGAGGTCATCGTGCCGCCGGACACCGTCACCCGGCCGCCGCCGGGCCCCGCCGCGACCGGCGGGGACTGCGCGCCCGCGGTACGGATCTCCGTGTACCGCAGAGCGAGCGACGCCCCCCGCGCGGCCGTGACGCCGCGCGCGGACGCGCCCGTCGCCGTGATCCGGTTCGCGCTCATCGTGGCGCGGGTGTCCTCGCCGGTGGCGAACACCCCGGTCGCCCCACGGCCGCTCGTGGTCATCTCGCCCCCCGACAGGGCGAGTCCGCCCCCGTCGCGGACCAGCACCGCCGCGTTGAGGCCCTGGGCGCCGGACGCCGTCACGGACGTGGTGCGGCCGCTCTTGTGGACGCCCGAGTCCCGCGTCGACAGCGTGCCCGGGCCGGACACGAGCACCGCCGAACGGTCCGCGGTCCGCGCCGAGAACCGCTTGCGGCGCGGCGTCGAGACGTCCCGCCCGCCCTCGACGGTGTACGCCCCGGACACGGTCTTCTCCGTACCGGTCTTCTCCGTGCCCGGTGTCTCCGTACCGGCCGTCTCCGTACCGGCCGTCTCCGTGCCGGTCTTCTCCGGGGCGGCGGGGTCCGCGGGCAGCGGGTCGGTCGCGCACCGCGCCCCGCTCGCCGTCGCCGCGGGCGTGGCCGCCGGGGGAGGGGTGGCCGTGCCGTCGTCCGAGCACGCGCCGAGCACGAGCGGCAGCAGCAGTACGGAGGCGGTGGCCGCGGCGCGGCGAGGCCCGCGCCCCGGCAGTCCCAGGTAAGTCATGCGCCCTACGTTCACATTTCACGCCGCGTCCGGCACATCCGGGTCCTCCCGGGCGTCCGGCGCGAACACCAACAGCGTCAGATCGTCCCGCACCGTGCCCGCGAAGCGCACCACGTCCCGCCACACCGCGTCGCTCAGCGCCGCCGGATCCGCCTGGACCAGGGCCGGCAGCCGCTCCGGCAACGGGTAGAAGTCGCCCGCCGCGTTCCGCGCCTCCGTCACTCCGTCGGTCAGCGCCAGCAGCCGGTCGCCCGCCGCCAGCGCCACCGTGAGCACCTCGGGCGGCGCGATGCCCGCCACCCCCAGACCGAGCGGCGGCGACGCGGCCACCGGCAGCTCCGTCACCTGCCCCGCCCGCAGCAGCAGCGGCGGCGGATGCCCGCAGCACACCACCCGTACGTCCGCCGAACCCGCGGGGAACTCCAGGAACACGGCCGTCGCGAACAGCTCCGTGGGCTCGCCCTCCGCCGCGTCCACCACCAGACGGCGGTCCAGCCGCGCCGCCACACCCTCCAGGTCCGGCTGGTCGAGCACCGCCTCACGGAACGCGCCGAGGAGCCCGGCCACCGTGCCCACCGCCGACAGCCCGTGCCCCTGCACATCACCGACCACGGCCCGCACCCCGCCCGGCACGCTCCGCACGTCGAAGAAGTCGCCCCCGACCAGCGCCTCCCGCTGCGCCGCCCGGTACAGACCGGCGCAGCGCACCGACCCCACCCGCTCCGGCAGCGGCGGCAGCACCGCGAACTGGGCGGCCTCCGCGACCGTACGGACCGTCACCAGCTGCTCGTCGCGGCGGCTGCGCACCCAGGCGATCAGCACGCTCAGGAGCGCCACGAACAGCACGGTCAGCACGTCACTGTTGCCCGGCTGCCCGAACTCGACGAACGGCAGCACGAGCAGCAGCACCACCAGACCGCCGAGCAGCGCCGTCGCGGCCGGCCCGTACGACAGCGCCGCCACCGGCGGGATCGCCGCCAGCAGGAACCGCAGCTCGATCCGCTCACCCGTGAACACCTGGAGGAAGAACAGACCGGCCAGCAGCAGCCACGGCAGCAGCCGTACCCAGCGCGGCGGCGGAGCGCCCCGCAGCCAGGCACGCCGCTCCGGCCGGTCCCGGCGGCGCCCGATGGGCCACTCCATCCCGGGCTCCCTTCACGGCGGGCGGGCGCACGGACGGACACCCTGCCTACGAGCCTGCTACGAGTCCGGCGGCTCCGCATGCCGTCACGGCAGCAGCGAGCGGCCCATCAGCACGTCGTCCACGTACTCCCCGGCCAGCAGGAACTCCCCGGGCAGCACCCCCTCGACGACGAAGCCCTCCGCCTCGTAGAGCTTCCTGGCCGGGGCGTTGTGCCCCAGGACCCGCAGGGTGATCCGGCGGGCGCCCTGTCCCCGCGCCTCGTCGACGGCCGCCCGCAGGAGCAGCCGGCCGACCCCGTGCCCGCGTGCCGTCTCGTCGACGGCGAGGCCCTGGATCTGGCGGACGTGCGCGTTCGCCACCAGCGGGGTCGGCCGGCCGAGCCGGACGTAGCCGACGAGCCGGTCGCCGAGCACCGCCACGAGGTGGTCCCGCGGCCCGCACCGCTCCGTGAAGAACGGCTGGTACGGCGGCTGGTCGCGCGGCTGGACGGCATGCAGCGTGGACCACGTCGCCCGGTCCAGACGCCCCAGCGCGTCCTCGTCCCCGGCGGTGGCGAAACGTATGTGAGGCGTGAGGGCTGACATGCGGGCCAGACTACGACCGGCAGGATGGTCCCATGACACGTATCGCGGTGGCCGGCGCCTCCGGGCTGCTCGGCTCGGCCCTCGTACGCTCCCTGACCGCCGACGGCCACGACGTCGTGCGCCTCGTGCGGCGCACCCCGCGCAGCGACGCCGAGGTGCGCTGGGACCCCCACCGGACGCGGGTCGACACCGCGGGCCTCGACGGCTGCGACGCCGTCGTGAACCTCGCCGGGGCGGGCGTCGGCGACCACCGCTGGACCGCGGCCTACAAGCGGGAGATCCACGACAGCCGGGTGCTCGGCACGACCGCGCTCGCCGAGGCCGTGGCCTCCCTCGCGACGCCGCCGCGCGTCTTCGTCAACGGCAGCGCCGTCGGCTACTACGGCGACACCGGCAGCCGCGTCGTCGACGAGTCCGCGCCCGCGGGGGAGGGGTTCCTGCCCTCGCTGTGCGTCGAGTGGGAGGCCGCGACGGCGCCCGCGCACCAGGCCGGGGTGCGGACCGTGCTGGCCCGCACGGGGCTCGTCGTGGCCCGCGGCGGCGGTGCCTGGGCCAAGCTGTTCCCGCTCTTCCGGGCCGGACTCGGCGGGCGGATGGGATCCGGGCGGCAGTACTGGTCGTTCATCGCGCTGGACGACCACGTCGCGGCGGTCCGGCACCTTCTGGAGGACGGGTCCGTCTCCGGGCCGGTGAACCTGACGGCGCCCGACCCGGCGACGAACCGCGAGGTGACCTCCGCGATGGCCCGCGTCCTGCACCGGCCCGCCGTCCTCAAGGTCCCCGAGTTCGCGCTCCGCGCGGTGCTCGGCGAAATGGCGGGCGATGTCCTCGGCTCCACCCGTGCGGTCCCGACGCGGCTCCTGGAGTCCGGCTTCGAGTTCACGCACCCGACGCTGCAGTCGGCCATCGAGGCTGCCTGATCATGTCTCGTCGCCGGGTGCGGCCCGGTGGGGGCTGGTCGCGCAGTTCCCCGCG
>NZ_WWIA01000377.1 GCF_009870065.1 Streptomyces sp. SID5785
CTGCTGGGCGCGGGCGGTCTTCTCCTGGAGCGCGCGGACGGCCGCCGTGAGCGAGCGGTGGTGGCGGGCCTCGGCGAACAGCTGGGGCACGGCGCTGCGCAGGGAGATCCGGTAGGCGTCGCCCGCGTAGACGCCCCCGAGCAGCGGTTCGACGAGACGGTCGACGACCTCGCGGCCGAGCCGGGCGGCGACGTACTCGCCGACCGCGACGTCCTCGCCCAGGTCGGTGGGCGGCAGGTCGGCGTCCAGCTCGATCCGGCGCAGGCCCTCGTCGGACAGGACGCCGGCGAGCGCCTCGGCGGTGCCTGGCACGCCCATGACGTGCCCCTTGGGCAGCGGGCGCAGCTCGCCGCGGGTCCACAGGGACGCGGTGGCGGTGCCGGGCGGCTGCAGCCGGTCGCCGAGACCCACCGCACGGGCCAGCCCGACGGCCTCGGGGCGGCGGGCCAGCAGGGACTCGGCGCCGAGGTCGACGCGGGCGCCGGCGATCTCGCCCGCCCGGAGCTTGCCGCCGAGCCGGTCGGCGGCCTCGAGGACGGTGACCCGCACCGGCTCGTCGCCGTCGAGCAATCGGTGGGCGGCCGCGAGTCCCGCGATGCCGCCGCCGATGACGAGGACGTCCCTGTCCCGTCGTGTTCCCGTGGATGTGTCCGCTTCGCGCATGCCCCCACTCTCTCAGAAGGGTCCCGGCGCGCCGACGTGTCCCTGACGTGACCGCATCGGGACCGTACGGCAACCACCCGAAGGGCGGCCCGCACGTCGAAGGAGTCGTCAGAGGAAGCAGGTTCGGGTTCGGGTCCCCGTGGGGGTAGGTCCATGCGAAGCACTGCTGCACGACGGCTGCGGCCGGGTCATCTGCTGGTGGTACCGGTGCTCGGCGCGGTCCTCGCGCTCACCGGCTGCTCCGCCGGGGCGGACGGCGCCTCGGACAAGGACGCCGCGGCGGCCGCCGACGCGGGGAACGGGGGCGGCTCGGACGCGAAGGCGAGCGCGCCCTCGGGCCGCACGGACGCGAAGGAGCCGTCGAAGTCCGTCGGTACGCACATCGTCCGCACGGCCCGGCTGTCGGTCCGGGTGAAGGACGTGCCGCGGGCGCTGGCGGACGCGCGGTCGGCGGCCGAGGAGGCGGGCGGCATCGTCGGGAGCGAGACCACGGACCGCGACGGGCACGGCCGGGAGCGGACCCGGGTCACCCTGCGGGTGCCGCAGGACGCGTACGAGGAGGTGCTGGAGCGGCTCTCGGGCGGCGGCCGTCTGCTCGAACGGACCGTCACCGCGCAGGACGTCACCGACCAGGTGGTCGACGTGGACAGCCGGGTGAGATCGCAGCGGGCGAGCGTCGCCCGGGTGCGGGAGCTGATGGACCGGGCGACGAAGCTGAGCGACGTCGTCACGCTGGAGGGCGAGCTGAGCCGCCGTCAGGCCGAGCTGGAGTCCCTGCTCGCCCGGCAGGCCTCGCTGAAGGACCGCACCACGCTGGCCACGATCACGCTGCGGCTCACCGCTGCACCGGCCCCGGGGACGGACGACGCGGACGCGGGCCCTGGCCTCGGTGACGCGCTGGCAGGCGGCTGGCACGCGTTCGTGGCGGTGCTGCGCTGGATCGTCGTCGTGCTCGCCGCGGTGCTCCCCTTCGCCGCGGTCCTCGCCGCGGGCGTCCTCGGCTGGCTGCGGGTGCTGCGGCCCCGGCTGCGCGGCCCGGTTCCCGCGGCGGAAGCCGGTGGCGGGGCGGACGGTGACGACGGGTCGGCCGGTGGGGGCGGGACCGCCGGACGGGGCTGACCGGCCCCCGCGGGCCCGCGCACGTAGCGTGGGCGCATGAGTGCTGGAGAGCAGGGGCGCGAGCGGCTCGTGGTGATCGGCGGCGACGCGGCGGGCATGGCGGCCGCGTCGCAGGCCCGCCGGCTGCGCGGCCCGGACGAACTGGAGATCGTGGCCTTCGAGCGCGGCCACTTCACGTCGTACTCGGCGTGCGGCATCCCGTACTGGGTGGGCGGCCAGGTCGAGGAGCGGGACGCGCTGATCGCCCGCACACCCGAGGAGCACCGCGCCCGCGGGATCGATCTGCGGATGCGCACGGAGGTCGTGGAGATCGACGTGCCGGGCCGCCGGGTGCGGGCCCGCGACGTGGACGGCGGGGCCGCGTCGTGGACCGCGTACGACCGGCTCGTGATCGCGACCGGGGCGCGGCCGGTCCGCCCGGACCTGCCGGGGATCGACGCGGCGGGCGTGCACGGGGTGCAGACGCTCGACGACGGCCAGGCGCTGCTCGACACGCTGCGGTCGGCCGGGGGCAGGCGCGCCGTCGTGATCGGCGCCGGTTACATCGGCGTCGAGATGGCCGAGGCGCTGATCAACCGCGGCCACGAGGTGACCGTCGTGAACCGGGGCGCCGAGCCCATGTCGACGCTCGACCCGGACATGGGCCGGCTCGTACGGGAGGCGATGACCGGGCTCGGCGTGACGATGGTGGACGACGCCGAGGTCACCGCGATCCTGACCGGCGACGACGGCCGGGCGCGCGCGGTGGCCACGCGCGACGCCGAGTACCCGGCGGACGTCGTGGTCCTCGGCATCGGGGTACGGCCCGAGACGACGCTGGCGCGAGCCGCCGGGCTGCCGCTGGGCGAGCACGGCGGGCTGCTGACCGATCTGTCGATGCGGGTGCGCGGGCACGCGGGCATCTGGGCGGGCGGCGACTGCGTCGAGGTCCTCGACCTGGTGTCGGGCCGGGAGCGGCACATCGCGCTCGGCACGCACGCGAACAAGCACGGGCAGATCATCGGGTCGAACGTGGGCGGCGGGTACGCGACGTTCCCCGGTGTCGTGGGCACCGCGGTCAGCAAGGTCTGCGACCTGGAGATCGCGCGGACCGGCCTGCGCGAGAAGGACGCCCGGCGGGCGGGCCTGCAGTACGTGACGGTGACCGTGGAGTCGACGGGGCGCGCGGGCTACTACCCGGGGGCGGCGCCGATGACGGTGAAGATGCTGGCCGAGCGGTTGACCGGGCGGCTGCTCGGGGTGCAGATCGTGGGGCGCGAGGGTGCGGCCAAGCGGGTCGACGTCGCGGCCGTCGCCCTCACGGCGGGCATGACCGTGGAGCGGATGACGGCCCTCGACCTCGGGTACGCCCCGCCGTTCTCACCGGTCTGGGACCCGGTCCTGGTGGCGGCGCGGAAGGCCGTCACGGCGGTGCGCAGGGCCGGGTGAAGGCGCTCCACCCGGCTCGGCGCGACGCCGTGACGAGATGTCAGGCGCGGCACGTGACGTCACGCGCGAGGTGTGACGTCACGCGCGAGGTGTGACGTCGGCGCGATCAGGCCGCGGTCTGCGTGTGGACGTAGTCGACGAGGCGGGTGAGCACGTCCGCGTCGGTGTTCGGCGGCACACCGTGGCCCAGGTTGAAGACGTGGCCCTCCAGGCCCGCCGCGGCGCCGAGCACCTCGCGCGTCTTGGCCTCGAGCGCCTCCTGGGTGGAGAAGAGGATCGCCGGGTCGAGGTTGCCCTGGAGCGCCTTGCCGGGGCCGACGCGGCGGGCGGCCTCGTCCAGCGGAACGCGCCAGTCGACGCCGACGACGTCCGCGCCGGCCTCCCCCATCAGCCCGAGCAGCTCACCCGTGCCGACACCGAAGTGGATGCGCGGGACGCCGTACCCGGCGACGGCCTCGAACACCTTGCTGGACGCCGGCATGACGGAGCGGCGGTAGTCGGCGGGGGCGAGCGCGCCGACCCAGGAGTCGAAGACCTGCACGGCGCTCGCGCCCGCCTCGATCTGCACCTTCAGGAAGGAGGAGGTGATCGCGGCGAGGCGGTCGAGCAGGTCGGCCCACAGCTGCGGGTCGCCGTACATGAGGGCCTTGGTGCGCTCGTGGCCCTTCGAGGGGCCGCCCTCGATCAGGTAGCTGGCGAGGGTGAAGGGGGCGCCGGCGAAGCCGATGAGCGGGGTGGAGCCGAGCTCGGCGGTGAGCAGGCCGATGGCCTCGGTGACGTAGGAGACGTCGTCCGGGGTCAGGTCGCGCAGCCGGTCGAGGTCGGCGCGCGAGCGGATCGGGTCCGCGACGACCGGGCCGACGCCGGGCTTGATGTCGAGGTCGACGCCGATGGCCTTGAGGGGCACCACGATGTCGCTGTAGTAGACCGCGGCGTCCACCTTGTGGCGGCGCACGGGCTGCATCGTGATCTCGGCGACGAGCTCGGGCCGCGTGCAGGACTCGAGCATGGGGATGCCCTCGCGCACCTTGAGGTACTCGGGCAGCGAGCGTCCGGCCTGCCGCATGAACCACACGGGCGTGTGCGGGACGGGCTCCCGCCTGCACGCCTTGATGAAGGCCGAGTTCTCGGTGGCCTTCCTGGCTTCGTCGGTCGCTGTCGGCTGCTGGCCCGTGGCCTCGGTGTTGGCACTCACACGGCAAAGTCTCGCACGGGCGCCGAGTCTGCCGAGAAGCCGTCCCTGCCGGGTGTCCCTGCCTGCGCGAGGCGCTCGTTCCCCTTAATCTTCCCCGCATGGCTGCGGCTCAGGGACGACGGTCCGACGGCCCGGACACAACGGCCGGGATGACTGAATCGGTGCGGGAGGGGCAGAACGCTCGGGACATGAACGCTGCACACGAGGACGACCCCACCCCCCTTCCCTTCCGCACGGCGGTCGACGCCCTGCGGTCCGCGCGGCTGCGCCCGGAGATCGAGATCGATCCGACCCGGCCGCCGCAGCGCCTCGCGCCCTACGCGTACGCGCTGGAGGCCGCCGTCGTGGACGGCGAGGACGATCTGGCCGACGGCCGGCTGGTCCTGCTGCACGACCCGGCCGGGCACGACGCCTGGCACGGCACCTTCCGCCTGGTGACGCTGGTGCGCGCCGAGCTCGAGCCGGAGATGGCGGCGGATCCGCTGCTGCCCGACGTGTGCTGGTCGTGGCTGACCGGCGCGCTGCACACCCGCGGGCTGGGCTACGGCGAGCCGTCGGGCACGGTGACCCGGGCGAGCTCGCACTACTTCGGCGGGATCGGCGACCGGCCGGCCGCGTCGCAGATCGAGATCCGGGCGTCGTGGACACCGCGCGAGAACGGCGCGGGCGTCCCGGACACGGCGCAGCACCTCGCGGCCTGGTGCGAGCTGCTGTGCCAGGTGGCGGGGCTGCCGCCGGTCCCGTCGGGGCCGACGGCCGCGGACACGTCGGTGGTGACCCTGCCGCAGCGCAGGGGGCCGCGACCGTCCTGAGGGGTGCGCCCGTCGGGGGGGCGCACGGTGTGCAGGGGCTCTTTTCGGCCGCGTCGGACGGGTGTCCGGCGCGGCCGTCACTCGTTCTGCCGGGAGGGACGGTCGCGTCCGGTGCACGTTCCACGCCGGATCCGTTCGGGTTCGATCTTCGTTCGATCTTCGGATGACCTTCGGATGATCGATAACCTGTCCGAATTGCGTGAATTGTTACTCACCAAATCGTGATCTTTCTCTAAAGGCGGGCAGGTTTGGTGCCGAAGACCTCTGTGACCTTGAAAGCACGGTTCATCCCGGCTTCATCCCCAGAGCCGGCTCCGTCCCGCACCCCAGGAGGCCTGGTGTCCGTTCTCCTCGAGCAGCCCTCAAGCCTGGTCGCCTACCGCCCGAACAAGCCGACCGCGATGGTCGTCGTGGCCGATCCACGTGTCCGCTCCACCGTGACCCGCCATCTGTGGGCGCTCGGAGTGCGCGACGTGATCGAGGCCTCGTCCGTCGCGGAGGCTCGTCCCCGCATCGGCAACCCCCGTGACATCTGCGTCGCAGACGTCCACCTCCCCGACGGCTCCGGCCTCACTCTCCTCTCCGAGACCCGCGCGGCCGGCTGGCCGAACGGCCTCGCCCTGTCCGCCGCCGATGACATCGGCGCCGTGCGCAACGCCCTCGCGGGCGGAGTGAAGGGCTACGTCGTCACCGGCACCCGTACGAACGTGGGCCTGCCCACCCGCCCCGGCGCCGCCCCGATCGGCGCCGCCGCGGCCCGGATGCACCGCCGCCGCCCGGGTGCCCCGAGCCACCCGGGCGGCTACCGCGAGCTGTCCGGCCGCGAGGTGGAGGTACTGCGGCTCGTCGCGGAGGGCCAGTCGAACAAGGCGATCGGCGTCTCCATGGGCCTGTCGGCCCTGACCGTCAAGAGCCACCTGGCCCGCATCGCACGCAAGCTCGGCACGGGCGACCGGGCCGGAATGGTGGCGGTGGCCCTGCGCACCGGCATCATCCACTGATCGAAGACTGGCCGGATCCTTCCGGTTTCCCCACCCTCAACGCCCGTCGACGGAACGTTCCGTCGACGGGCGTCGTCGGTTGACAGATACCCTTGTCAGGTGACAGACGCCCAAGAGACCGCAGCAGACAGCACCCCGACCGAAGGGACAGCGGTCCCGCTGCTCGAGCCGCGCGAGGGCATTCCGCCGGTGATCGCCGACGAGGCCGCGCTCGCCGAGGTGGTCAGCGCCTTCGCCGCAGGCACCGGGCCGGTCGCCGTCGACGCCGAGCGCGCCTCCGGTTACCGCTACGGACAGCGGGCGTATCTGGTCCAGCTGCGGCGGGAGGGCGCCGGGTCCGCGCTGATCGACCCCGTCGCCTGCCCCGATCTGTCCGCGCTCGGTGCGGCCATCGGCGACGCCGAATGGGACCTGCACGCCGCGACGCAGGACCTGCCCTGTCTGCGCGAGATAGGCATGATCCCCTCCAAGCTGTTCGACACCGAGCTGGCCGGGCGCCTGGCCGGGTTCCCCCGCGTGGGCCTGGGCGCGATGGTGGAGAACGTGCTGGGCTACGTACTGGAGAAGGGGCACTCCGCGGTCGACTGGTCCACGCGCCCGCTGCCCGAGCCGTGGCTGCGGTACGCGGCGCTCGACGTCGAGCTCCTGGTCGACCTGCGCAACTCGCTGGAGAAGGAGCTCGACCGGCAGGGCAAGCTCGACTGGGCCCACCAGGAGTTCGAGGCCATCGCGAGCGCGCCGCCCGCGCCCCCGCGCAAGGATCCGTGGCGGCGCACGTCCGGGATGCACAAGGTGCGCCGGCGCCGGCAGATGGCCGTCGTGCGCGAGCTGTGGACGGCGCGGGACCACGTGGCGCAGCGCCGTGACGTCTCCCCCGGCAAGGTGCTCGGCGACGCGGCGATCGTCGAGGCCGCGCTGGCGCTCCCGCCGAACGTGCACGCGCTGACCGCGCTGCCCGGGTTCGGGCACCGGATGGGGCGCCA
>NZ_WWIA01000378.1 GCF_009870065.1 Streptomyces sp. SID5785
CTTCAGGGGCGCGGGGAACTGCGCGACCAGCCACGACGAAGGCCGCACCCGGCGACGAACCGATGACCGCCCACGGCGCTGCCCCCCTCATCGTGACGGCCCCCTTCGGATCGTTCACCCCGGACCAATGGGCAGCCCTCACCGACCTCGCCGACCGGCTCCCGGTCAGGGAACTGCGGATGACCCCCTGGCGGACCGTCGTCGTCCCCGGCGCCGGGCCCGCCGACCGCCCCGCACTGGCGGCGGCCGGCCTGATCACGGACCCCGCGTCGCCCGAGGCGAGGCTCGGCGCGTGCATCGGCACCCCGGGCTGCGCCTCGTCCCGTACCGACGTACGCCGGGACGCCGAGCCCCGCCACTCCACCCTCCCCACCTACTGGTCGGGCTGCGAACGCCGCTGCGGCCGCCCCGCCGGACCGCACGTCGCCGTGGTCGCACAGCCGGACGGCACGTACCGAACCACCACCGAGTGACCCAGGAAAGAGCAGAAGAACCCCGTGTATGACTACGAGAAGGACGGCGCGGCGATCTACCGCGAGTCCTTTGCCACCATCCGCGCGGAGGCCGCGGCCGGCCTCGCCGCGCTGCCCGCCGACGTCGCCCAGGTCGCGGTCCGCATGATCCACGCCTGCGGCCAGGTGGATCTCGTGCAGGACATCGGCCACTCGGCCGGCGTCGTGGCCGAGGCCCGTGCCGCGCTGCGGGCCGGGGCACCGATCCTCTGCGACGCGCACATGGTGGCGAGCGGCGTGACCCGCAAGCGGCTGCCCGCCGACAACGAGGTGCTGTGCACGCTGCGCGACCCCCGCGTCCCGGACCTCGCGGCGGACCTCGGCACGACCCGCAGCGCCGCCGCGCTCGAACTGTGGCGGGACCGCCTCGACGGCGCGGTCGTCGCGATCGGCAACGCGCCGACCGCCCTGTTCCACCTCCTGGAGATGCTGGCGCAGGACGGCGCGCCCCGCCCGGCGGCCGTGCTCGGCATCCCCGTCGGGTTCGTGGGCGCCGCCGAGTCCAAGGAGGCGCTCGCGGCGAACGCGCTGGGCCTCGAGTACCTGATCGTGCGCGGCCGCCGCGGCGGCAGCGCCATGACCGCCGCCGCGCTGAACGCCGTCGCGACGGAGGAGGAGATCCAGGCATGAGCGACGTCGACTCCCCTTCGTCCAAGGGCAGGTTGTACGGGGTCGGGCTCGGGCCCGGCGACCCCGAGCTGATGACGGTCGCGGCGGTGAAGGCCATCGCGGGCGCCGACGTGATCGCGTACCACTGTGCGCGGCACGGCCGGTCCATCGCCCGCTCGATCGCCGCGGAGCACCTGCGCGCGGACCAGATCGAGGAGCGGCTGATGTACCCGCTCACCGTCGAGACGACCGACCACCCGGGCGGGTACCGCGGCGCGCTCGACGACTTCTACGCCGAGGCGGCGGCGACGCTCGCCGCGCACCTGGACGCGGGCCGCACGGTCGCGGTGCTCGCGGAGGGCGACCCGTTCTTCTACGGCTCGTACCAGCACATGCACAAGCGGCTGGCCGACCGGTACGACACGACGGTCATCCCCGGCGTGACCTCGATCAGCGCGGCCGCCGCCCGGCTCGGCGAGCCGCTGTGCGAGGACAAGGAGACGCTCACCGTCATCCCCGGCACGCTCCCCGAGGACGAGCTGGACGCGCGGCTCGCGGCGGCCGACTCGGCGGTCGTGATGAAGCTGGGCCGCACCTTCACCAAGGTCCGCTCGGCCGTGGAGCACGCGGGCCGGCTGGACGACGCCCGGTACGTGGAGCGGGCGTTCATGGCGGGCGAACGCACGGGCCGCCTCGCGGACATCGACCCCGAGTCGGTGCCCTACTTCTCGGTGGCCGTGCTGCCGTCGCGGATCGACGCCGAGCCGGTGACGGACCCGGCGCCCGAGCGCGGGGAGGTCGTCGTCGTCGGCACCGGTCCGGCGGGCGCGCCGTGGCTGACGCCGGAGTCGCGCGGCGCCCTCGGAGCCGCCGACGACCTGGTCGGATACACGACGTACCTGGCACGGGTGCCGCACCGGCCGGGCCAGACGCGGCACGGCTCGGACAACAAGGTGGAGTCGGAGCGCGCCGAGTTCGCCCTCGACCTGGCGCGGCGCGGACGCCGGGTCGCGGTCGTGTCCGGCGGCGACCCGGGCGTCTTCGCCATGGCGACGGCGGTCCTCGAGGTCGCCGCACAGGACGCCTACGCCGACGTACCGGTGCGGGTGCTGCCCGGTGTGACCGCGGCGAACGCGGCGGCGGCGAAGGCCGGCGCCCCGCTCGGCCACGACTACGCCACGCTGTCCCTGTCGGACCGGCTCAAGCCGTGGGAGGTCATCGCGGAGCGGCTGCGCACGGCCGCCGAGGCCGATCTCGTGCTCGCGCTCTACAACCCCGGTTCGCGCAGCCGCACCTGGCAGGTCGGCAAGGCGCGCGAGCTGCTGCTCGAACTGCGGCTGCCCGACACCCCGGTGGTGCTCGCCCGGGACGTGGGCGGCCCCGAGGAGTCCGTGCGCGTGGTGCGGCTCGCCGACCTGGACCCGGCGGTCGTCGACATGCGCACGCTCCTGATCGTGGGCTCGTCGCAGACACAGGCCACGGTGCGCGGCGACGGCCGCACGGTGGCGTGGACGCCGCGCCGCTACCCGGAGACCGCGCCCGGCGCCAGCGACTGAACCCAGGCGGCGGCCGCGGCGGCCGTCGGCACGGCCGGTACGCCCGCGGGCACGGGCGGGCGCCGGACGACGATCACCGGGAGTCCGGCCTCGCGGGCCGCGGCCAGCTTGGGTGCCGTGGCCGCGGCGCCGCTGTCCTTGGTGACGAGGACGTCGATGCGGTGCCGGGCCAGGACGTCCCGTTCCCCTTCGAGGGTGAACGGGCCGCGGTCCAGGAGCACCTCCATGTGCGGCGGGAACGGCGGCTCGGGCGCGTCCACGGACCGTACGAGGAAGAACGCGTCGTCGACGGACGCGAACGCGGCGAGGCCCGTCCGCCCCGTCGTGAGGAAGACCCGCCCGGCGCCCGCGACCGCTCGCGCCGCCTGAGCGAGCGAGCCCGCCTCGCGCCAGTCGTCGCCGGGGCCCGCGACCCAGCCGGGCCGGCGCAGCGCGAGCAGGGGAACATGGGCGGTGGCGGCCGCCCCGGCCGCGTTGAAGCTGATCGTCTCGGCGAAGGGATGGGTGGCGTCGATGACCGCGTCCACGGCGTTGTCCCGGATCCACCGGGCCATGCCGTCCGCCCCGCCGAAGCCGCCGATCCGCACCTCGCCGACGGGCAGCCGGGGCGCGGCGACCCGGCCCGCGAGCGAGCTGGTGACACGGAGCCCCGGCACCGGGTGCAGGGCCCCGGCCAGCTCACGGGCCTCCGTCGTCCCACCGAGAACGAGTACGTGCATCGAGGAGCTCCATGTCTGAATCGGCGGGCCCGGCCGAGCCGAAGGGCGGGCGCGGGGCCCAACTCAAGCACACCGGTCTGCGGCCCGGCTGGACGACCGGGGCCTGTGCGACGGCCGCGACGACCGCCGCGTACACGGCACTGCTGACCGGCGACTTTCCCGACCCGGTGACCGTCACGCTGCCCAAGGGGCAGACGCCCGCGTTCGCGCTGGCCGTCGAGGAGCGCGGGGCCGACGGCAGCGCGACGGCCGGGGTCGTGAAGGACGCGGGCGACGACCCGGACGTCACGCACGGGGCGCTCGTGCGGTCCACGGTGCGGGTGCTCCCGGCCGGTTCGGGCGTGGTGTTCCGGGCCGGTCCCGGCGTCGGCACCGTCACCAGACCCGGGCTGCCGCTGCCCGTCGGGGAACCGGCCATCAACCCGGTGCCCCGCGAGATGATGCGCGACCACGTGGCGCGGGTCGCGGCCGCGCACGGCGGCGCGGGGGACGTCGAGATCACGGTCTCCATCGACGACGGCGCGGAGATCGCCCGCTCCACCTGGAACCCGCGGCTGGGCATCCTCGGCGGCCTCTCCGTCCTCGGCACCACCGGCATCGTCGTCCCCTACTCGTGCTCGGCGTGGATCGACTCGATCCGCCGCGGGGTGGACGTGGCGCGCGCGGCGGGCCGCCGGCACGTCGCGGGCTGCACCGGCTCCACGTCGGAGAAGACGGTGGTGCGCGAGTACGGCCTGCCCGAGGACGCGCTGCTCGACATGGGCGACTTCGCGGGCGCCGTCCTGAAGTACGTGCGCCGGCACCCGGTGGACCGTCTGACGCTCTGCGGCGGCTTCGCGAAGCTCTCCAAGCTGGCGGCCGGTCACCTGGACCTGCACTCCGCGCGCTCACAGGTCGACAAGGCGTTCCTGGCCCGGCTGGCCGCGCGGGGCGGCGCGTCCGCGGAGCTCGCCGCGGCGGTCGCACAGGCCAACACGGGCCTGGCCGCACTCCAGTTGTGCGCCGACGCCGGTGTCCCGCTCGGCGACCTGGTCGCCGCCGAGGCCCGCGACCAGGCGCTCCAGGTGCTGCGCGGGGCGCCCGTCGCGGTGGACGTCGTGTGCATCGACCGGGCCGGGACCGTCGTGGGCCGCAGCGCGGTCCGCGGTCACACCTGAGCGGTCTCCTCGATGACGGCCGCGAGGTCGGCGCCCGCCTTCAGCAGCGCGACGGACCGGGCGGCGACGGACCGCAGCCGTGCGCGCAGCAGCCGCCGCGCCTCGCCGCGTCCCTCGGCCCGGTCCAGGGCGGCGACGGCCTCCCGCACCGCCGGGACCCCGTACCCGGCGCCGCGCAGCGCCACGACGACGCGGGCCGCGCCGATCGCGGCGGGTCCGTAGCGGCGGGCCCGCTGCGAGGTGACACGGTCGGGCGTGATCAGCCCCTGCTGCTCCCAGAACCGCAGCGCGGAGGGCCGTACCCCGAGCGCCG
>NZ_WWIA01000379.1 GCF_009870065.1 Streptomyces sp. SID5785
CAGCGGCTTCGCCGCGGGGCGCGACCAGCCCCACCGGCGTGCACCCGGCGACCAAACCATGCATGCCCGGCGCTAGCCGAACCGCTCCGTCAGGCGCGGGTACAGCCGTGCCAGCGCGCCGTCGTCCTCGAAGTCCACCGGCGTCCCCTCCGGCTCGGCCGGCGCCGCAGGCAGGCCGAGATCGGCGGCGACGCCCCCGGTGAGCTCCTCGTACGCCTCGTCCGCCGCGTACCCGAGCTCCTCCCCGTCCCCGTCCACCTCCTCGTCGAACTCGCGGAGCGACTCCGCCAGCGAGTCGGGATCGTGCAGCGCCCCCTCGAAGATCTCCCGGCCCTGCCCGATCAGCCAGCACCGGAAGTAGTCGAACGCGTCGTCGCTCGCCCCGCCGAGCAGCACGGACGCGGCGCCCCACAGGTCCCACCGGTACGCGCGGTTGTAGCGGGACTCGAAGTGCCGGGCGAAGTCGAGCACGCCCTCGGGATCGAGCCGCAGCAGCCGGTCGACGAGCAGCTCGGCGTGGTCCTCGGGGTCGCCCCCGGCGGCCTCGCGGGTGCTGTCCACGATCTCCCAGAACTCCGTCTCGTCCATCACGGGACAAGCATCTGCCCTGCACCGCAGGGGCGCACGCCGAGTGCGCGAACTCGTCGGAACAGCACATGCCACCGGCTCACGCGTACCGCGCGGCCGCCGCCCGCGCCGCCGTCGCGCACCGCTCCCGCAGCTCCGCGGGCGCCACCACCTCCACCTCCGGGCCGAGCGCCAGGAGCTGCGTGAACGCGACGTCCCACGACTCGACCGGCAGCGTCACGGTCACCGTCCCCGCCGCGTCCGCGGGCCCCGCAGCGGCCACCGCCTCGCGCGCCGCCGCCGCGTCCGTCACCTCCGGCAGCCGCCGCACCCCGGCCGCCGTCAGCCGCAGCACGACCGTGTCCCGCAGGATCGACCGGGCGAACTGCGCCGCGCGCTCCGCCCAGAACGCGGGCAGGTCGAAGTCGCCGTCCCGCACGAAGGGACCGCCGGGCTCGACGGACTCCAGCCGGTCGAGCCGGTACACCCGCAGCGGGTCCGCCGACCCGTCCCGCACCCGCGCCGCGAGATACCAGACGCCCGCCTTCAGGACGAGCCCGTACGGTTCCAGCTCGCGCTCCACCCGCACCGGCTCCCGGTCGCCCGAACCCCGCAGATACCCGACCCGGACCACCCGGTCCTCCCACACCGCCCCGGCCACCACCGCGAGCAGCTCGGGCGTGTGCGGCTCGTGGAACCAGCCCGGCGCGTCCAGATGGAACCGCTGCGCGGCCGTCCGCGACGCGTCCCGCAGCGCCGGCTGCAACGCCGCCGACACCTTCAGCCGGGCCGCCGACGCCGCGTCCTCGAGCCCCATGTCACGCAGCGCGCCCGGCACCCCGGACAGGAACAGCGCCTCCGCCTCACCGCGCGCGAGCCCGGTCAGCCGGGTGCGGTAGCCGCCGATCAGCCGGTAGCCGCCGGCCCGGCCCCGGTCCGCGTAGACCGGGACACCGGCCTCGGAGAGGGCCTGCGCGTCGCGTGTGACGGTGCGCTCGGACACCTCCAGCTCCCGGGCCAGCTCCGCGGCGGTCATGCCGGGGCGGGCCTGGAGCAGCAGGACCATCTTGATCAGCCGGGCGGCACGCATGCCGTCATCATGACGCAGCGCGCAGCACCGAGAAGGCCGCTCCCTGCGGATCCGTGAGGAGCGCGAAGCGGCCCGCCGGGGTGTCCCGCGGCTCCACGACCGTCTGCCCGCCCGCCTCGGTGCAGCGTGCGGCCGTCGCGTCGGGGTCGGTCACGGCGACGTACAGGTTCCACTGCGAGGGCCCCTGCGGGACGTCCCCGGCCGACATGTCGACCATGCCGCCGAACGGCTCGTCCGCCACCGTCCAGTCCAGGCAGCCGTCGTGGCGGCGCGTGCCCCAGCCGAGCACCGACTGGTAGAAGTCCACGGCGCCGCCGGGGTCCCGGGTCAGAAGCTCGAACCAGGTGAAGCTGCCCGGCACGTTCACCGTCTGGAACCCGGCGTGCTCCAGCGGCTCCCACAGCCCGAAGGCCGCGCCCGCCGGATCCTGGCAGACCGCGAGCCGGCCCCGGTCCCCGACGCCCGACGGTCCGGACACCACGCGCCCGCCGTTGCCGCCGACCCGTGCGGTGACCGCGTCGACCCCGCTGGACTGGAAGTACGGCAGCCAGGCCGCGGGCTGCTGCGGCATCCGGACCGGGCCGACGCCCGCGACCTGCGGCCCCGTGGCGTCCAGGGCGAAGACCGCCGGGCCGCCCGCGTCCGTGCCGGGCTCGGTGCGCCAGCCGAACAGGGCCTCGTAGAACAGCGCCGCCGCGGCCGTGTCGGTCGTCGCCAGGCTTGCCCAGCAGGGTGCGGACGGAGTCTTGGAGATCTTCACGGGACGCCTCCGGACAGCGGTCTGACCCGTCCATTCAACGTCGCGTGCCCCGCCCCGGCAATCCGGGACGGGGCACGCGCGCACGGGCGGAGGGGCCTACAGGCCGTAGCGCTCGCGCGCCTCCTTCACGGCCGTCGCCTTGACCTCGCCGCGGCGGGCGAGCTGGGCGAGCGCCGCGACGACGATCGACTCGGCGTCGACGCCGAAGTGGCGGCGGGCGTCCTCACGGGTGTCGGAGAGGCCGAAGCCGTCCGCACCGAGCGAGGTGTAGTCCTGCTCGACCCACTGCGCGATCTGGTCGGGGACCTGACGCATGTAGTCGGACACGGCCAGGACCGGGCCCTGCGCCCCGGCGAGCGCCTGACGGACGAACGGGATCCGCTCCTCGCCCCGGAGCAGCGCCTCGTCGGCCTCGAGGGCGTCACGGCGCAGCTCGGTCCACGAGGTGGCCGACCAGACGTCGGCGGCGACGCCCCACTCCTCGGCGAGCAGCTGCTGCGCCTTGAGCGTCCAGTGGATCGCCGTGCCGGAACCGACGAGGTTGATCCGCGGGGCGTTCGCCGCCGGCGACAGCCCGGCGGTCTCCGCCGTGTTGAACCGGTAGAGGCCCTTGATGATCGCCTCGTCCAGACCGGCCACGGACGGCTTCGCCGGCTGCGGCATCGGCTCGTTGTAGACGGTCAGGTAGTAGAAGACGTCCTGGTCCTCGCCCGGCTTGGCCTCGCCGTACATACGGCGCAGGCCTTCCTTCATGATCGTGGCGATCTCGTAGGCGAAGGCCGGGTCGTACGACAGGGCCGCCGGGTTGGTCGCCGCGATCATCGGCGAGTGGCCGTCCGCGTGCTGGAGGCCCTCACCGGTCAGCGTCGTGCGACCGGCGGTGGCGCCGACGACGAAGCCGCGGCCCATCTGGTCGGCGAGCTGCCAGAACTGGTCGCCGGTGCGCTGCCAGCCGAACATCGAGTAGAAGATGTACAGCGGGATCATCTGCTCGCCGTGCGTCGAGTACGACGTGGCGGCGGCGATGAAGTCGGCCAGCGAGCCCGCCTCGTTGATCCCCTCGTTGAGGATCTGGCCCGACTCGGACTCCTTGTAGTACATGAGCTGGTCGCGGTCGACCGGGTCGTACGTCTGGCCCTTGGGCGAGTACAGGCCCAGCGACGGGAACAGCGACTCCATGCCGAAGGTGCGCGCCTCGTCGGGGATGATCGGCACCCAGCGCTTGCCGGACGTCTTGTCCCGTACGAGGTCCTTCAGGAGCCGTACGAGCGCCATGGTCGACGCCACGGACTGGGTGCCGGAGCCCTTGTCGAACGACGCGAACGCCTTGTCGGCGGGCGCGGGCAGCGGCGCGAGCGGCTGCGTACGGCGGGCCGGGGCGGGACCGCCCAGGGCGGCACGGCGCTCGGCGAGGTAGCGCAGCTCGGGCGAGCCCTCGGCGGGACGCGCGTACGGCACGACGCCGTCCACGAAGTCGCTGTCCGAGATCGGGAGGTCAAGGCGGTCGCGCATGTCCTTGAACTCGTCGACCGTCAGCTTCTTCATCTGGTGGTTGGCGTTCTTGGACTCGAAGCCCTTGCCGAGCGTGATGCCCTTGACGGTCTGCGTCAGGATGACCGTCGGCGCGCCCTTGTGCTCGACGGCCGCCTTGTACGCCGCGTACACCTTGCGGGGCTCGTGGCCGCCGCGCGAGACGTGGAAGCACTCGGAGATCTTGTCGTCGGACAGGACCTTGGCGAGCTCGACGAGCGCCGGGCTCGTACCGAAGAAGTTCTCGCGGATGTAGGCGACGTCACGCGTCTGGTACGTCTGGAACTGGGCGTCCGGGACCTCACGGAGCCGCTCCAGGAGCGCGCCGGTGGTGTCGAGCTGGAACAGCTCGTCCCACGCGTTGCCCCACATCGACTTGATGACGTTCCAGCCGGAGCCGCGGAACTGCGCCTCGAGCTCCTGCACGACGCGGAAGTTCGGGCGGACCGGGCCGTCCAGGCGCTGCAGGTTGCAGTTGATGACGAAGGTCAGGTTGTCGAGACCCTCGCGGGCGGCGAGCGTGAGCGCCGAGGTCGACTCGGGCTCGTCCATCTCGCCGTCGCCGAGGAAGGCCCA
>NZ_WWIA01000380.1 GCF_009870065.1 Streptomyces sp. SID5785
GACTACGGCGTCGTCGGCGACCTCTTCGACGTCGTCCCCGCCCTCACCGACGAGGTCAAGACCCGCAAGGGCTGACCCGCCCCGGCAGGACGCACGACGCGCCGTCGACCGCTACCGGTCGGCGGCGCGTCGCCATGTGTAGTAGCCCGCGGCGCCGAGCGCGCCCGCGATCAGCGCGCCGCCGAGACCCAGCTGCACCGGGCTGAGCTGCCCCCAGGAGCCACCGTCACCGGCGTGCACTCCGTGCATCTCGGTCCGGCCGCCCCCGTCGTCTCCCCCGCCGCCCCCGGCGGAGACGGTCAGGGTCTGACGCACGACGGTGCCGCTCTCGCAGGTGACGGAGATCGGGAACGTGCCCGCCCGGGCCCCCGAGGGAACCCGGAACTGCCCGACCAGGTCGCCGCCCTGAGTCGTGGACTGGAGCGGGAAGTCGCCGGCCCCGACATTGTTGGCGTCGCCGGTGGCCCGCTGGTCCTTGCCGCAGGAGCTGGTGTTCGCGGTGACGGTGCCGCCGGGACGCACCGTGGCCGGGGAGAGTTCGAGGGCGCCCGGTGCGCTCGCGTTCCCCCGTGTGCTCGGCGCCTCCCCCGAGTCCTCGGGGAGCCCCGCGCCGTCCCCGTCCCCCGGCCCGACGGGATCGGCAGGCTCGGCCGGATCGGCGGGATCGACCGGCTCGACGGGCTCCGCTGGATCGGCGGGATCGGCTGGATCGACGGACTCGCCCACGGAAGAGTCCGTGCCCCACGGGGTGTCGTCGCCGTCGGCCCAGGCGTGTGCGCACACCGGGGTCGCGAGGGCGAAGGCGGCCGCCGCCAGGGCGGCGGCCGGCCAGGACGCGGTGCGACGCATGCTGATCCTCTCTGAGCGGGCCGCGGGCGGCCACGGGGTTCGGCTTCCCGGCCGATCCCATCCCGTGGTGCCGCGGCCCGCGCGTCGAGGAGGCGAGTCGGGTGAGCGAAGGGGCACGTGTGGGTGACCCCACGGCGCGCTGGACGCGTCGCGGGGCCAGGGGCGGCGCCCGCGTCAGAGGTGTCCGTGCATCCGGTGGGCCTCCACGAGTTTGACCCGTGCCGCCACCAGCCGGTGCGCCATGACCTCGGCCACCCCGTGCAGCAGACTCACCCCGAGTGCGGGTTCGAGGTCGCACAGGTTGCGCACGGCGGCACCGTCGAATTCGTAGGCCCTGACCGGGCTGAAGGCCTCCGCGCCGAAATCCCATTCATAGGGCGGGAAGAGCCAGGACCAGCCGAGCAGATCGCCGGGGCCGAGCGGATCGATGGGCAGCAGGGTGCGGTCGGAGACGCGGACATCCAGCGTGACCATCCCCGTGCGGATGATCCAGAAGCGATGGGCCGGGTCTCCCTCGTCGAAGATCCTGGAGTCCTGGGGGAACGAGACCTCCGTGGCCAGGGGCATCAGCCGGTCGCGGTACTCGCGCGGAAGCCGGTGCATCAGTCGTGTCTGGGCCGTCATGGCGGACACCTCCACCGTCGTGTCATTCCAATGTACGTACGACCGGCCGGGTGCACCGGGCGACGGCGGCGGAGCCCGGTTCCCCGGTCGGCGGCGGCCGGATGGCTGACGTGCCGGGCGGGTCGCGCGGGCCGACCCTACGTTTCCCGCATGGCGACATTCCTCCGCTTCTCATCCCGTACGACGCAGGCCGTCGCGGCCTGTGGTCTGTGCTCGGCGCTGGCCCTCGGCGCCGCCTCCCCCGCGCCCGCGGCGGACCGAGCCTCCGGGCCGCCCGCCGCCCCGTCCCTGTCCGCACTGTCCTGGGAGGTCATGGACGCCGACAGCGGGCAGGTCCTGGCCTCACGGGCACCGCACCGCAGGCTGCCGCCCGCGAGCACCCTCAAGACCCTGTTCGCGCTGACGGTGCTGCCGAAGCTGCGCCAGGACATGGTGCACCGGGCCTCGTACGCGGACCTGTCGGACGTCGCGGAGGGCAGCAGCATGGTCGGCGTCGACGAGGGCACCCGCTACACGGTCGCCGACCTGTGGCGGGGTGTGTTCCTCAGCTCCGGCAACGACGCCGTGAACACGCTGGCCCGGCTCAACGGCGGGCTGCCCGCCACGCTGCAGCAGATGCAGGAGACCGCCCGCCGGATCGGCGCCCGCGACACCCGGGTCCGCTCGGCCGACGGCTTCGACACCCCCGGGCAGTACTCCAGCGCACACGACCTGGCACTGATCGCCCGCGAAGGCTTCAAGAACCCCGACTTCCGCCGCTACATGGGCACGAAGTGGGCGCAGTTCCCGGCGGCGGGCGGCGCGCACGCCTTCGGCATCCAGAACACCAACCGGCTCCTGGTCGGCTCGCACGGCGTCGAGCGCTACCCCGGGCTGATCGGGGTGAAGAACGGCTACACCTCGCAGGCGGGCAACACCCTGGTCTCGGCCGCCACCCGCAAGGGGCGCACCGTCCTCGTCACGGTCATGAACCCGCAGGACGGCGACTCCAACGCCGTGTACGAGGAGAGCCGCGAGCTGCTCGACTGGGGCTTCGAGGCGGCCCCGATCGCCGCGGCCCGTGCCGTGCAGGCGGGTCCGCAGCGCCCCGCCGCGCACGGGAGCGCCAGGACGGCGGTGCCGCACGCGGCGGCGCGCGCCGAGGAGGCCCG
>NZ_WWIA01000381.1 GCF_009870065.1 Streptomyces sp. SID5785
ACGGCGTGCCCGAGGTGATGCTCGCGGTCGCGCAGCGCGGCGGCCGCATCAACCCCCAGGTCGCCGTCGTCAAGGCGCTGGCCTCCGCGCTGACCATCGGCTCCGGCGGGTCCGTGGGCCGGGAAGGCCCGATCGTGCAGATCGGCTCGGCGCTGGGCTCCACGCTGGGGCGGATCACCAAGGTCACCGAGGGCCGGATGAAGCTCCTGGTCGCCTGCGGCGCGGCGGGAGGCATCGCGGCGACCTTCAACGCACCGCTGGCGGGCGTCTTCTTCGCGATGGAGCTCATCCTGCGCGACTTCGCGATCGAGTCCTTCGGCGCCGTCGTCATCTCGAGCGTCGCCGCGAGCGTGATCGGGCGCGCGGCCTTCGGCGACGTCGCCTTCCTGGACCTGCCCGCCTTCCATGTCGAACACCTCGCGCAGTACGGGCTGTTCGCGCTCCTCGGCGTCCTTGCGGGTGCGGTCGGTGTCGGGTTCACCCGGATCCTGTACTGGGTCGAGGACCTCTGCGACTGGGCGTGGCGCGGCCCGGAGTGGCTGCGTCCGGCGGCCGGCGGTCTGCTGCTCGGCGTGGTGCTGCTGGTGCTTCCCGAGATGTACGGGGTGGGGTACCCGGTCCTGGAGGGCGCCGCGGAAGGCAGGTACGCGGCGGCGTTCCTGCTGCTGCTCCTCGTCGGGAAGATCGTGGCGACGAGCCTGACCATCGGGATCGGCGGGTCGGGCGGAGTCTTCGCCCCGAGCCTGTTCATGGGCGCGATGCTGGGCGCCGCGTACGGAGCCGGGATGAACTCCCTGCTGCCGGACACCGCGGGAGCCGTCGGCGCCTACGCGCTCATCGGCATGGGCGCCGTCTTCGCGGGATCCGCTCGCGCGCCGATCACCGCGGTCGTCATCCTCTTCGAGCTCACCGGCGAGTACTCCATCATCCTGCCGCTCATGCTCGCCATCGTCATCGCCACCGCGGTCAGCAAGGTCCTCTCCCGTGACACGGTCTACACGTTGAAGCTGCGTCGCCGCGGCATCGACCTCGACGGGCCCGCGCCGGGCGCGGCACTGGGCGCCCAGGCGGTGACCGAGGTCATGGACGCGGCGCCCCGGCCGCTGGCCGAGGGGACCGCCCTGGAGGACGCCGCCCTGCTCCTCTCCCTGTCCGATCACGGCATGCTGCCCGTGTGTGACCGGGACGGGCGCTACCGCGGAACCGTCAGCGCCAAGGCCGTCGCCGAAGCGCTGGCCGACAGCCCGCAGGAGGCGTCAGGAGCACCGCACACGGTCGCCGACCTCATCGAGACGCCCCATCCGGTGACCGACGGCATGGCGCTCGCCACCGCCCTGCACGCCCTGAGCGCGGCGCCCGGCACCGGACTGCCGGTCCTGGACGCCGAAGAGCACCGGCTGCTCGGCTGGCTGACCCACCGGAGCGCCTTGCGGGCCGTCCACTCCCCCGCACCGCTCAGGACCGCAGCGGCGCAGGCGGGCTGAGCGGGGCACCGCGCCGAGGCACGGTCACGGTCACGCGCAGCCGGGAGTGGCCCGAGTGGAGCACGCGATGCCCTGGACAGGGTAGAAAGGTGCCATGACCAGGAAGGCCGCTCCGGCGGACGAACGCAGGGACGACGTGGACGCGGTCACCCGAGCGGTGCTGACCGCGTCCCGGGTGCTGGTGGCGGTGTCGGCGCGCTCGATCGCCGAGGTCGAGGACCGGGTGACCCTGCCGCAGTTCCGGATGCTCGTGGTGCTGTCCTCGCGGGGCGCCACGAAACTCGTCGCGCTGGCCGGCCTGCTCAGGGTCGCGCCGTCGACCGCCATGCGCATGGTCGACCGGCTCATCGCGGCCGGGCTGGCGGATCGCCAGATCAACCCCGACAACCGCCGCGAGACCCTGCTCCAGCTCACCGACGAGGGGCGCCGCACGGTCGAGGACGTGACGGCGCGGCGCCGCGAGGAGATCGAGTCCATCGTCCAGCGGCTGGACCCCGCCAAACGCACCGCGCTCATCGAGGCGTTGTCGGACTTCAACGAGGCCGTGGCCGAGCCGCTCGCCCCGCTCGTGGAGGGCGACGAGCTCTATCCGCTGGGCTGGGGCGATCCGCCGGAGTCGGGCTGAGGCACGGCCCCGCTCCGGCGCGCCACTGCGCCCGCTCGCCCCGCACACGTGCGGGGGCACGAGGCAACCCGCCGCGTCACCCTCTCCCTCAGAACCGGCTGGAGCGAAGGAAGTTGAGGTGACTCGCCGCAGCGTCCGCGGGCGTACAGAAGTGGATTGACGCTGTCGTGAGACGGGTGCTCTACTCCCTCCCATGACGCCTGTGACGCCCCTTCGGCCGGCCCATGTCATCGACGAGACCACGCGGTTGCTGACCGAGCACTACGTCTTCCCGGAGACCGCCGGGCAGCTGGTCGGCCTGCTCCGGCGACGTCTCGCCGAGGGCGCCTACGAGACCGGCGACGCGGAGGAGCTCGCGCGGCGGGTCACCACGGACCTCCAGTCCGTCAACGGCGATCGCCACCTGAGCCTGAAGTTCCACGCGGACCAGGTCCCGGCCAAGCAGGGCGCGGCCAACCTCGAGTCCGTGCGCCGGGACTTCGACACCTCGCTGGGTGGCGTTCCCCGTGTCGAACTGCTCGACGGCAAGGTCGCCGTGCTGGAACTGGCGCCCATGCTGTTCCCCCTGGACTGGGCCGCCGAACCGCTCGCCGCGGCACTCACCCTGGTCTCCCGTGCCGACGCTCTCGTCATCGACCTGCGCGCCAACCGGGGCGGTGACCCGGACTCGGTCGCCTTCGTGTGCAGCTACCTCCTCGACCGGCGCACCCACCTCAACACCATGTACTGGCGCGCCGGTGACCGCAGCGAACAGTCGTGGAGCCTGCCGCACGTCCCCGGCGCCGGATTCGGCGGCACCAAGCCCCTGTACGTACTGACCAGCAGCGACACCTTCTCCGCCGCCGAGGAACTGGCCTACGACCTTCAACAGCTCGGCCGTGCCGTCGTCGTGGGCGCACCCACGCGCGGCGGTGCCCATCCGCGGGACGGATGGACCGTGCACCCGCATCTGGAGGCCTCCATCCCGATCGGCCGCGCCGTGAACCCCGTCTCCGGCACGAACTGGGAGGGTGTCGGCGTCCAGCCGGACGTTCCCTGCGCACCCGCCGAAGCCCTCGAGCACGCACACAAGCTGGCCCTGGCCCGGTCGGCCGACTGAACCGGGCCGGGTCACACCCGCCGCGGACAGGCCGTCGGCCGTCACAGCGACGTGGCCGGCCACACCGTCGCGCCCGCGAGAGCCACGAGGGCGATGTTGAGCCCGATGCGACGGTCGCCTCCGGTCAGGTGGACGACGAGCGCACCGGCCTGCAGGAGGACGAAGCCGACCGCGACGGCCAGGGCCGACCGCGGGGCGATCCCGGTCAGCGGCGGCAGGACCAGCCCGGCCGCACCGAGGATCTCGACCGCTCCCAGCGCCCGGACCGCGGGCAGGGGCACGCGGTCGACCCAGGCCATCATCGGTCGGAGCTGATCGGCGCTGCGGAAGGTCTTGAGCGTGCCTGCGTAGAGGTAGAAGAGGGCGAGCAGTCCCGCCGCGATCCCATAGGCGATGTTCATGATTCCCGTTCGTGGGCTGCCCGTTGCCGGGGCCCGTCGTCGGTCGGACGTGGAGTGAGGCGACGGCCGTGGCGGTCGTGCCGGGGCGCCGGAGCTGCCGTCAGGAGGGGTCGGCGACGGGCTCGGTCGCGTAGCGGCTCATCACCGCGGCGTTGGCCTGCGACGTCAGCGGCCCGCCGTCGGCGAGCAGGTCGCGCAGGTCCCGGAAGTACTGCACGTACCGGCCGGGGGTGAACGTGCTGAGCATGACGGCAGGCCGGTCGGACAGGTTCGCGAACGTGTGCGGGGTGCCGGGCGGCACGAGGACGAACGTGCCCTCGGGAGCGTCGTAGTGCGCGTCCCCGACCGTGAACCGCACGGTGCCGGAGAGGATCCGGAAGCCCTCGTCGTGCGCGGCGTGACGGTGCTGTGGAGGCCCCTGGGTGTGCGGGGCGAGCACGGACTCGGTCACGGCGAGGCGGCCCCCGGTGTGCCGGCCGTCCTCCAGGACGCGCATGCGGGTGGTGCCCAGGACGATCACCTCGCCGTCGTCGGGCCCGACCACCGACACGGCGGCGGCAGGGTGGTGCGGCCTCTGGGGCTCTGCTTCTCCGGTCATGCCCCGAGTCCACCGCCCGGGCCCCGCCCGCGTCCAAGACTTGTTCCGCCGAGCCGATACCCGGCGGGTATCGTCGCAGCGTGGAGCTACGTACCCTGCGCTACTTCGTCGCGGTCGCCGAGGAACTCCACTTCGGCCGGGCCGCCACACGCCTGCACATGAGCCAGCCGCCGCTGAGCCGGGCGATCAAGCAGCTCGAAGCCGACGTCGGGGCGCTCCTGTTCACGCGCTCGCCCACCGGCATCGCCCTCACCCCGGTCGGCACCGTGCTGCTCGGCGAGGCGCGCGAGCTGCTCCAGCACGCCGACCGGGTCCGCACACGTGTGAGCGCCGCGGCCGGTGCCTCGACGCTCACCGTCGGCATCCTGGGCGACGGCACCGATCCCGGCGTCGCGAAACTCGCCGCCGCCTTCCGCCGCGCCCACCCCGGCATCGACATCCGGATCCGCGACACCGACCTGACCGACCCGACGTGCGGACTGCGCACCGGCCTCGTCGACGTGGCACTGACCCGGGCGCCCTTCGACGAGACCGCACTGACGGTGCGGGCCCTGCGGAGCGACCCGGTCGGCGTCGTCCTGCGCGCCGACGATCCGCTGGCCGGCCACGTCCGGCTGCGGCTGGCCGACCTGGACGACCGGCGCTGGTTCCAGTTCCCGCGGGGCACCGACCCTGTCTGGCAGGCGTACTGGAACGCGGACCGGCCACGCGAGGGGCCCGAGGTGCGCGCTGTGCAGGAGTGTCTGCACGCCGTGCTGTGGAACGGCACGGTGGGCCTGGCCCCGCTCGGCCACGACCTGCCTGCGGAGCTGGCCGTCGTCCCGCTCGCCGACATGACGCCGAGCCGTGTGGTGGCGGCGTGGAACGAGGGCGACACGAACCCGCTGCTCCGCTCGTTCGTCGAGATCGCCATCGCCGCCTACCGTCGCTGAACCGCGTCCGGATCCGCGCCCGCTAGGCGGTAGCCACTCGCTGGCCTGACGCACCGTCACATCCGCACCCGCCCCTGCGTGCGGCGTGTGGGCGACGACGGCGGCCGGCGGTACGGCGCGATCCGGCTCTGCACGGTGAAGCGGGGTGCCCGGGCCGCGCCCGCCGCGCGCAGGGACACCTCGACCGCGCCGACGAAGGTGTACGCGTTCTCCGCGGCATGCCTGCGCACCTGGACCGCGAGGTGCCGCTGCACCTGGGCCTGGTAGGGCAGGAGTTGTCGGTGGGCCTGGCGGGGCAGCACGACGGCGAACACGTTGGGGACGACCGTGCGGCCCCTCGTGACGATGAGCGCCTTCTCGTCACAGTGCCGGCGCAGCGCGCGGATCACCTCCGCCTCGCGGTGCGGAGCGGGCAGCACCCGTGCCCACAGCGGGTTGCTCCAGCGCTCCATCAGGGCCTCGACGTCTCGCAGCAGTCTCATCGCCTGCTGCTGCCCGGACGGGGCCGGGAAACCCTCCCCCATTCGGGTACACCAGCCGTACCGGTGTGCGGGGGGGCTCCCACTGCCCGTGCCGGGACGTCAGACGGTGAGCCGCCCCACGTCCTCCGGGTCGAGACCGGTCAGTTGTGCGATGCGCGCCGGGGGGACGCCCGCCGTCAGCGCACGCAGGACGAGCGCCTCCCAGTCCTGGGTCGTCTCGCGGAAGCCCAGGAGCTCCCCCTCGACGTCCGTGACCGACCGCGGCGCGCACGCCTGCCTGACCCTGACCGCCTCCTCCTCGCTCAGCGGGACGGGCAGCCGCTCGGCATCACCCGGAATGATGGCTTCCTCGTCGGCCGGAAGGATGCGGACCTGCTCCGCGCCCGCCGCCACCTCGTGCGCCTGCAACCAGCCGTGGACGGCCGGTGTCTCCGCACACTCCAGCGAGCCGACAGCAGCGAGCGCCGCTCCCAACCGCGGATCCTGGTCGGAAAGGAGGAAGAGGTACGCCTCATCGGCCATGGCACGGTCTCGCCTTCTCCATCGCACTGCAGTGGGGGCACCGATGCTAGCGCCCCGCGGCCCCGCATCCGTACGGGAACCGGGCTTGACGCGACCGCTCGGATCGCGCCCGGCACCGGCGCGGACGTCGGCCGCAGGGGCGGCGGCCGGTCCCCCACCGGCCGCCGTCCCGCCCTCGATCCGCGACCGCGCCGGACCGGACCGGACCGACGGACTCAGCGCCCCGCGGCCGTCACCGGACGGGCTCGACCGTGAAGGTGTGCGCGCCCGCCCCGACCGACACCGTGACGCGGCCGTCGGTGACACGTACGTCACGTGACGCACCGCGGCGGCCGTCCCACAGGACCTTGCGCCCCTGGCGCACGACCACGCGCGCGGAGTCCCCCGGCAGCGCGACCGTGCCCCGGGTGCCGCCGGGCGCCTTCACCGTCAGCGAGAAGCGTCCGCCGGACTGCTCCCACAGGACCCC
>NZ_WWIA01000382.1 GCF_009870065.1 Streptomyces sp. SID5785
TCGTCTCTTCCGTTGGTCGATACGCCGTTCTGCGCATCGCTTCGCATTCAACGTATCGACGAGGAAGCCCCGAAAACCATGGGTTGTCGGCCTGTAGTGAACTAGTGCGGCAGGCATAGTGCACTAGTTCAAAGTGTCTGCCATGCTGAGGCGTGCAGGTGCACCGAGCCGCCGGAGGGACCCGTGTCGTCAGAGCTGCAGCCCGAGCCGCCCTATCGCGTGATCGCGGCGGAGATCCGCGGCCGGATCCTGGGCGGCGACCTGCGCCCCGGCGAGCGGGTGCCGTCGATCCGGGCCGTCGCGCAGCGGTGGGGTGTGGCGATCGCGACGGCGACCAAGGTGCTCGCCGTCCTGCGGGACGAGGGACTGGTCGAGGCGAAGGTCGGCTCCGGCACGGTGGTCAGCGCGCAGGCGGTCCGCAGACGTGCGGCCGCGTCGCCGGGGGCCGGCCCCGCGCGGGGTGCCGAGGGGCCCGATCAGGAGCAGTTGCGGCTGCGCATCCTGCGGACCGCCGTCGACCTGGCCGACAGCGACGGGCTGCAGTCGCTGACGATGCGCCGGCTCGCGGCCCGGCTCGACCTCGGACCGATGGCCCTGTACCGGTATGTCGCGGGCAAGGAAGAGCTGTTGGTGCAGATGGCCGACCTCGTGTTCGGCGATCTCAGCCTGCCCGACGACGGCCCCCCGGGGTGGCGCGCCAAGCTGGAGCTGATCGCCCGCGAGCAGTGGCGGCTGTGCCGGCGGCACCTGTGGCTGCCGGCGGTCGTCTCGTTCACGCGCCCGGTACTGGTGCCGCACATGATGGCCCACACCGAGTGGACGCTCAGCGCGCTGGACGGTCTCGGCCTGCCCATGGACGTGAGGCTTCAGGAGACGCTCACGCTGCACGCCTTCGTCGTCTCGGTCGCGCTGTCCAAGGCCGACGAGGACCGGGCCGAGCGGAACACGGGGATGACGCTGAACCGGTGGTCGGACAGTCAGCGCTCGCGGCGCCGCGAGCTGCTGGAGAGCGGGGAGTTCCCGCGCCTGGCCGCGTTCTCCGAGGACACGGCGCCCGATCTCGATCTTCTGTTCGAGTACGGGCTGGCCCGCCACCTCGACGGGTTCGCCGTCCTGGTCGAGCACCAGGGGACGGGCACGAGCACGGGGGCGGACACCGGAACACCCGGGGCCGGCGCGGGCGCGGGCGCGGGAGAGGCGTGAACCGTCCGGCTTTCAGCCCTTCTTGAGCTCCTCGGCGAGCATGACCAGGATGCCGCTGGGCCCGCGCACATAGGTGAGCCGGTAGATGTCCTCGTACGTCGCCACACCGCGCAGCGGCCGGCATCCGTGCCGGGCGGCGATCTCCAGGGCCGCGTCGAGGTCGTCGACCGAGAACGCGACACGGTGCATGCCGATCTCGTGCGGGAGCGTGGGCTCGGTCTCGATCGCGTCGGGGTGGAGGTACTCGAAGAGTTCGAGTCGGCCGTTGCCGTCGGGCGTCTGGAGCATCGCGATCCGGGCGTGATTGCCGTCGAGACCGACCGCGGTGTCGGCCCACTCCCCTCGGACCGTGTCCCGCCCGACGACGCTGAGGCCGAGATCGGTGAAGAACGCGATGGTCGCCTCGATGTCCCGCACCGCGATGCCGACGTTCTCGAATCTGATGGCCATGCGAGTCACCCTACCGAGCCGGGGCGCACGGCACCGCTTGACAGGTCGCTTCGGTGCTGGTTGCTTGGCCGCGTCACAACGCTACCGAATGGTCGGTCGGACCGGGAAAGTGGTCGATGCACCGTGGAGAACGCCGAGATCGGGCAGCAGGGCGACGGACCGGCGCAGCGGATGTTCGCCGCGGACCGGGCCTCCCGGCAGCTGGGGATCGAACTGCTGACGGCCGGCGAGGGTGCGGCCGAGCTGCGGATGACCGTGCGCGCGGACATGGTCAACGGGCACGGCATCGCCCACGGCGGGTACGTCTTCCTGCTCGCCGACACGGCGTTCGCCTGCGCCTGCAACAGCCGGGGTCCGGTGACGGTCGCGTCGGGCGCGGACATCACCTTCGTGGCACCGGCCGGGGAGGGCGACGTCCTGTACGCGACGGCCGAGGAGCGCACCACGTACGGGCGCAGCGGGATCTACGACATCAGCGTCCGGCGGGGCGACGAGGTGATCGCCGAGTTCCGCGGCCGCAGCCGTGCGATGCGCGGCGGGCAGAGGTGACGCGCCGCCGCTGCCCTGCGCACCGGGTCCGCGCGGGACACCGGCGTGCGGGGCAGCGGGCAGGGCCGGTTCAGCCCGCGTACACGTCCTCGACGTAGCGTCCCTCGGCCACGAGCGTGCTCAGCCATGCCTCGGCCGCGCTCTCGTCCGCGCCCTCGGTGCGTGCGCGGTACAGGTCGCGGAAGGCGGAGCGCACGCCCGGCGCCATGCGGGCGCCGTCGCCGCACACGTAGACCCGTGCGTGCGCGTCGAGCAGGTCCCAGATCTCGTCCCCCTCGGCGGCGATGCGGTGCTGGACGAAGCGGTGGCCGTCCACCGGGGCTTCGCTGAAGACGGGGCGCAGCCGGACGGTCCCGGTCGCCTCGGCGGCGCGGAGTTCGTCGGCGTGGAGGTAGTCGCGGTCCGGATGGTCGCAGCCGAAGTACACGAGGGCGGGCGGCAGTCCGGCGGCGCGCTCGGCGACGGCGGCGCGGAACGGCGCGAGACCGGTGCCCGCCGCGATCATGATCACGGGTTCGTCGGCGTCGGGCCGGATACGGAACGCGTCGCGGCAGGGCTGGACGCGACCGAGGACGGTGTCG
>NZ_WWIA01000383.1 GCF_009870065.1 Streptomyces sp. SID5785
GCCCGAGTACGGCGCGTACCTGTGCCACCGCGCGGTCACCACGGACGGTTCCGACGGCGGCGGCACCCCGCTCGACCTGCTGCGGGCGGCCGCCGCGCTGCTCCCCGCCGGGCACGCCGTGCACCGGCACGTCACCGGCCTCGACCGGGACGACCGCATGGAGGCGCTGCTCGCCGCCCTGTTCCCGACCGCCGTCCCGGACCTGGAGCGGCGCGGCCGCTACCGTGCGCTCGAGGAGGCGGCGGAGCGCTACCCGGCCCTGTGGAGCGCGCTCGAACGCGACGAACCGACCGCCATACAGCGTGAGTTGACCGCCCTCGTCGAGATCGGCGCCCCGGACCTCGCCGTGCCGCACACCCTCGCCGTCCTGCACCGTGAGGAGGCGCTCGGCGGCCTCGCCCGCACCGGCACCCCGTCCGACGCCCTGACGGCGGCCACCGCCCTGTGGACCCTGCTCCTCGCCCACCCGGCGTTCTGGGCGCACGTGGGGATCGACGACGCGGAGAGCACGCAGGCGCTGCGCCGCGAGCTCACCGACGAACTCCTCGACCTGCACCGGGTGCACGGCGCCCGGGCCCTGGACAGCGAGACCCGGGACCCCGGTCCCTACCTGCGCTGCCTGACCGCCGTACGCGAAGGGCCCGACGCCACCCGTGCGCTGCTCGCGGGCGGGCCCGCGGCCGCCGCCGTGCCCGATGGCGTCGACGCGGACCTGTTCGCGTACGCGGCGGACCGCGCCGAGCGGCTCGTCGGCAGCTGGGCCGACGACCTGGTCGCCGAGGCGGGCTGGCGCGCCGACGACCCCGACGCGCTGGAGCGGCTGCCCGTGGGCGTCGACCGGGACTTCGAGGCGGCCATCGCGGTCCTGGACGCGGCGATCGAGCGGGGCTTCGCGCCCGTGCCCGTCCTCACCGGCGTCGTCGGCCTGTACAACGAGTGGCAGGACGGCCTGCGCGAGATCAACGACTGGGACGGCGCCGAGGAGATCCTCCGCAAGGCCGGGACCCACGTGGAGCGGCTCGCCGCGCAGAGCACCGAGAACCAGCCGCACCGCAAGGCCAACCAGGTGCTCGGCCACCACTTCCTGGTGCGGGCCCTGTGCGCCGGGTACACCCAGGAGTCCCTCGACCTGCTCGACCGGGCCAAGGCCTGGGACCCGCTGCACCGCTGGCTCGTCAACGTGACGGACCGGCACGTCCGGCAGATCGTCTACCTCCCGGTCCGCGAGCACATCACGGCCCGGCGCTACGGGCAGGCCCTGGAGATCCTCGACGGCATCGAGGTGCCGGACGCCGACATCCCCGGTGGCGTGCGCCGCTCGCACATGCAGCTGCGGGTCAAGGCCCTGTACTGGAAGGGCCTGGACGACCTCGACGCGCGGGAGCTCGACACCGCCGAGGAGTGCCTGCGCGAGGCGCTGGAGCTCAGCCCCGAGATCGACAACGACCCGAACCTGGTGCCGCGGACCAACAAGGCGCTGTCCAAGCTGCTCACCTACCGCGCGAGCGACTTCGTCACCGCCGCCGCCACGGCACCCGCCGACGACACCGAGGCGCTCGTCGGTCTGATGGCCGCGAAGGGCCTGCTCCGTGACGCCCTCGACCTCGACCCGGCCAACCGCACCGCCGCGGACACCATGACCCGCGCGGAGGAATCGATCAGGAGGTTCCTGAGATGACCACGGCGGACCGCCGCCCCAACCCCTTCCACGTGCTCGGGCTGCCGTCCGGCGCCGACGAGCAGACCATCGTCGAACGCGCCGAGGACGGTATCCGCACCGCGTCCGGCGAGCAGGAACGCGCCCTGTACGACTGGGCGATGCGCGAGCTCATCGGGCATCCGCGGACCCGGCAGCGGCACGTCCTGACGGAGCCGCCCGGCACGGGCTACCGCGACCGCGACTGGGAGACCTTCGTGCGCCGCCACCGCGGCAACCCCGCCGACCTGCGCGCCCACCGGCTCGGCCCGGACACGCTGGACCTGCCCGCGGCCCTCGACGCCGTCGTCAGGGAGCTGCACCGGACCGTGCCGGACGAGGCGCGGCAGGCACTGGACCGGCTGCCCGCGACGGCCGCCCCGACGGACACGGAACTGGAGGCCGCCGATGCCCTCTTCGGCTGAGCGGACGAGCGGACAGGCCACCGAGACGGCCAGCGAGCAGGAGGCCGCCGAACAGGAGGCCGCCGAGCAGACCGAGAAGGAGCAGACCGAGAAGGAGCAGACCGACACGGCGCAGACCGAGACGGAGCAGACCGACACGGCGCAGACCGAGGCGGAGCGGACCGAGGGTGACGCCGTGCCGTCCCCGCCCGCCCTCGACTGGGCCGCGTTCGCCGAGCGCCCGCTGCCCGAGGGCGGTGCCGACGAGCGGGTCGTCGCGCCGCAGGCCGAGCTCGCCGCCGTGCTCCAGCGGCGCCACGAGGACCTGAGCGCCGTCCGCGGCGACGCGGCCAGGGCCGCGTCCGGCGCACGCGACACCGTCTACGACCTGGCCGTCCTGGTCGGCCGCTTCGACCAGCTCGTCGCGGCCTGCGCGGCGGACCTCGAGGACAGCGGCCGGTCCCGGCTGCACCGCAGGCTCCGCATCCTGAAGGAGCAGATGCTGCAGACCCTCAGGGACGCCGACGTCGAGGTCCGCGACCCGCTGGGGCTGCCCGCGGCGGACGTCGCCGACTGGGCGGACCCGATCGGCTGGCGGCACGGCCCCCAGTTCACCGAGGAGACGGTGGCGCAGACCGACGAACCCGCCGTGTTCCACGCGGGCGCCGTCGTACGCCTCGCCCGCGTCTTCATGGGCTCGCCCGAACACGAGCCCGCCCCGGCACAGGCCCCGGCCCCGGCCGGGAGCCCGGCACCCGGCCCGGCCGGCGACCCCCACGACCTCGGCGAAACGGACAAGGACGCATGACGGAGCAGAAGATGGCGAGTGACCAGCAGATCGTGAGCAAGGCCGTCGGCATCGACCTCGGCACGACGAACAGCGCCGTCGCGGTGATGAACCCCGCCGACAGCGAGATCCTGATCCACCGCGACCCGGTCACCAAGTCCTCGACGACGCCCAGCTGCGTGTGGCGCTCCCCGTCCGGCGGCGAGCCGGTCGTGGGCCGCAAGGCGTTCGCCCGCAAGGGCAGCAGCCCGGAGCCCGTCACGTCCGTGAAGCGGCTGATGGGGACGCGCACGACGGTGGACCTGTCGGGAGAGGCACAGACCCCGCAGCAGATCTCCGCGGCGATCCTCGGCGAGATGAAGCGCCAGATCGAGGAGGACGTCGCCGCGTTCGACACGGACGGGGTGCGCTGGGTCGTCGACCGTGCCGTCGTGACCGTCCCCGCCTACTTCGACCAGCCGCAGATAGACGCCACCCGCGAGGCGGCCGAGCAGGCGGGCCTGGAGGTTCTCGGCCTGCTCCACGAGCCGACGGCGGCCGCCAGCCACTACTGCTGGCGCACCGCGACGCAGAACGGCACGTTCCTCGTCTACGACCTGGGCGGCGGCACGTTCGACGTCAGCGTCCTGCGCTGCACCGCGGGCACCTTCGAGGTCCTCGGCATCAGCGGCAACAACCGTCTGGGCGGCGACGACATCGACGCCGCCGTCGCCCGTCACCTGCAGAAGATGCTCCAGGCCGACGGGTACGACCTCGACCTCGACACCGAGAACGACCCCGAGGACGCGCTGCGCTTCAGCCAGCTCAAGATCCTCGCCGAGGGCGCCAAGAAGGCCCTGTCCGAGCGCACCGAGTACGTGCTGCGCGACGCGGGCCGGCTCACCGACCAGAGCGGCGAACCCGTCATCGTCGAGACGCTCCTCGAACGCGACGAACTCGACGCAGTGGCCCGCCCGTTCGTCGAGCGGACCTTCACCTACTGCGACGAGGCGGTGGCCCGGGCCACCGAGCGGGCCGGCATCACCCTCGCCGACGTCGACCACATCATCCTGGCCGGCGGCTCCACCCACATGCCGCTCGTGCGCGAGATGGTCACGCGGGAGCTGTGCGCCGGGGCCGACCCGGACTCGCCGCGCCAGGTCCGCGCCTCCTGTGCCGCACCGGTCTACGAGCAGGTCGACACGGTCGTCGCGCTCGGCGCCGCCGTCCGCGCGTCCGCCGTCGGCGGCCTCGCCGTCCACGACCGTGACCGCACCGTCCGCGTCTCGTTCCACGGCACCGCCGCGACGGGCCGCGCCACCACCTCCGTCGGCGGCACGGTCAAGGCGCTCACCGACTCCCTCGACCTGACCGACGGCCAGGTCCGGCTCACCACCGACGGGTTCGAGGACCAGGTCGACCTGTCCCCGGAGGGCGCGTTCGCGTTCCGGGACGTGCCCGTGCAGCCGGACGCCGAGTCCAGCCTGACCTTCGAGGTCTACGACGCGTACGGCGACCTGCTCGCGACGGCGGGCCGCCAGCTCGCCCACAGCTCCGGCGAGCAGCGGCCGACCGGCGGCACCGGCGGCGCTGCGATCACCGCCAAGGCCGTGCTCATGGAGGTCGACTACGGCGACGGCCGCACCGGCCGCGAGGAGCTCGTCCCGGCCATGCAGCAGCTCCCGTACGAGCGCGGCTTCGAGTTCGCGCACCCGGGCCGGGAGCGGGTCGAGCTGCGGCTGTTCCAGCAGAGCGTGCCGATCCAGGTCATCACCGTCCTGGTGCCGTCGTCGACGCCGCGCGGCACGGCGATCCGGCTCACGGTCTCCATGTTCGAGAACGCGGCGATCAGCGTGCGCGGCTCCATCGGCGAGGTCTCCTTCGACGTGCCGGTCGAGCTGCCCGTCGAGCGCACCATGCCGAGCGAGGCCGAGACGGAGTCGCTGGGCCGCCGCTTCGAGGAGAGCATCGGCTACCTCCCGGCCGGCCCGCAGAACACGGCGAAGGCCCAGTGGGCGATGGCCCAGCAGGCGTTCCGGCAGGCCAAGGAGCGCGGGGACGTGGCCGGCGCCGTCCACGAGTTCCGCGAGCTGGAGCAGGTGGCCGGCTCGGTGTCCGGGTACGGCGGCGAACTCCAGCCCCCGAAGGCGGAGTTCGACGAGCTCGTCGGTGACTGCATGGGCCTGCACGCCCATCTCGTCGAGCACGGTGTGCCCGAGGGCAAGACCTTCGACGGGCCCGACATCGCACGCGGTATCGAGGGCCAGCGCACCCGCGGCGAGCAGGCGTACGCGGCCGGCGACCAGCAGGCGTACGGGGAGGTGATCAGGCAGCTCCAGCGCGTGTCCACGTATCTGAAGGGGCTGATGCGCGTCGAGCGGGGTACCGAGATCCCGCCCGCGGCCCGGGCCGCCGCCCAGCTGCGGGCCGACCTGAAGGGCACCGAGGAACTGCTCCGCGTCGCCGACGCCACCGGGCGGGCCGTGGAGAGCCGCGAGCTCGCCGAGATCCAGCACCGGCTGCGCTCCCAGGAGGCGCTGATCGCCACGGACCCCGAGGGCGTGCTGCGCGACCTCAGCCGGCTGAACGCGCGCCTGCGCCAGCTGGCCCGCATGCTCGTCGACGCCGACACCGGCCCCGCGGGACCGGCCGTCCCGATCTACCAGGGCGGCCCCGGCGCGACCGGGCCCGGCCCCGGCGGCTACGGCGTCCCGGGCCAGGGAGGCACGGTATGAGCACCCCGGTCGTGTGCCCCGTCCCGCGCTGCCGGACCGCGCACGAGGCGAGTGCCGACAGCTGCCGCCGCTGCGGCACCCCGCTGCGCGCCTACGCCCGGCTGGGTGCGCATCCGGCGCGGCTGTTCAACGAGGGCCTCGCGGCGGCCCGGCGCGGCGCGTTCGCGGCGGCCCGCGACCGGTTCGCCGCGGTCGTCCTGTGGTGCCCGCACGACGCCGAGGCCCGCAGCGCGCTCGGGCTGGCCTGCTACGAACTGGGCGACGCCGACGAGGCGCGCCGCCAGTGGGAGCAGGCCGTGGCCCGCCGGCCGCAGGACCGGACGGCCCGCGACGGCCTGGCGCTGCTGGCCGCGGCTACGGATCCGGTGACGTAGCGCGCAGCGCCCGCGCCAGCTCGTCCGGCTCCACGCCCAGCTCGACCAGCATCCGGCGGGCGGAGGAGTCCTCGTCGGCGAGGAGTTCGAGCAGGACGGACTCCTCGTCGACGAGCCGCCCGGCGTCCTCGGCCCCGGCGGCCAGCCGCTCCAGCTTGTCGCGGGTGCGCGAGTAGAACTCGTGGCGGCGCGGGCGGCCGAGCCGGCCCAGGCTGCGGTAGGCGCGCGCGCCGTCCTCGCCCTGTCCGGCGAGGGCCTCGCGCAGCACGTCGCTGCCCGCGACCGCGAAGGCCTGGAGCAGCAGGCTCGTGCTGATCCGCTTCTCCTTCGCCGCCGCGAGCAGCCGGGCCGTGCGCACCGCCGCCGCGGCTCCCGGACCCAGCGAGCCGAGGGCGAGGGGCTGCCCGTCGTCGGCGGACCGGGCGGCGGACTCGACGACGGGCGCGAGCAGCAACTCCGGTCGGATCCCGATGAGTTTGAGCAGGTCCGCGCAGTTCCCGCCGCCCGTCTCCAGGAACGCCACGGCGATGTCGTCGACGCCGACCCGGTCCCGCCCGTCGGCCATGACAGCGGCGTCCGCGCCCTCCACGACCCGGGCGATCGTGTCGGAGAACGCGATGCGCCGGTCGCCCGTCTGCACCGACGTCCCGTTGACGCTGGCACCGTCCGTCCGGACGCTCGGCGAGGACCGCACGATCCCCTGGGTGCTGTCAGCGCTGCCGGTGGAGTCGGCGGTGTCGGTGGTGTCGTCGAGGTCGCCGCCGCCGGCCGGCGTGTGGCTCTGCACGTACTGCAGCATCTCGGTCAGCTGCCGCAGCAGCCGGGAGCCGAGGCGGACCGTCGCGCGCTCGCGCACCTCGTCCGTCTCCAGAAGCGCCGTCAGCAGGTCGACGGAGGTGATGATCCCGCGCGGCTCACCGAACTCACCGGCCCGGCGCAGCAGCCCGAACGCCTGGGTCGTGTACCGGGGCCGGGCCGTCCGCTCGGGCTGCGGCGCCGGTGCGGGCGCCGCCGTGATCCGGACGCTCGGATCGCCGTACAGCACGAACGACGCCCAGGTGCCGTCCCCGTCACCGGCGAGCGCGGCGCGCGCCCCGCGCACCGCCACCCCCGCCTCGGCCTGCTCGCCCAGCTCCCCGTAGAACGCCTCGGCGAACCGCAGCGCGCTCGCGTCGCGCACCGGGGTGCGGGTCCCGACCACCGTCTTGGCGCCCATGACCATGAACGACATGCAGGCGTTCATGGTCTGGGCGGCCTCGGCGAGCGCCCGCGACGGCGCGTCCAGCGTCGGGCTCGCGGACGCGCAGCCGTTGATCAGCACGATGGGCGGCGCCCCGCGCCGGGCCAGCGGCCGCAGGGCGTCCAGGTCGATGCACTTGCGGTCGTGCACGAGGAGCCCGGCGGCGCCCCGCTCCGCCGACACGTGCCCCGAGTAGTGGAACAGGTCGTAGGGCGCCGCCTTGTCGGCGAGCTCCCCGACGACCCGGACGAGCGTGGCGTCCGCGCCGGTGAGCACCGTGCACTCCACCCCCTGCTCGGTGAGCCAGGCACTGATCAGCTCGGTCTCCTTGCGGGCGGGCGCCAGGTCGCCGAGGGTGTCGCCGACCACGAGCGCGCGCCGGATCCGCTCGCTGCTGCGCCCGTCCACGACCGGGCCGTCCACCTTGGCCCGGCGCCCCATGTCGTGCCGGAGCCCGAGGAAGTCCTCCTCGTCGTGCAGCAGTTCCCACGGCACGAGCGTCTCGTTGCTCTGCACGAGCAGCGGCCCGGCCGTCTGCCGCAGCTGCCGCACGAGGTCCCCGGTCTGCGGGAACAGCGCGTCGTGCAGCTGACCGCCGAGCCGTACCAGCGCCTCGCGCAGCGCGCCCTCGTCGGCCGGGGCGGCGTCCTTGACCCGCTCGTCGATCTCCTTGCACAGCCCCTTCACCAGGTCCTGGCTGACCGGGACGGTGTGCTCCTGCTCCAGCGGTCCGACCAGCGCCCCGTTGCCCGAGCGCAGTTCGTACGCGTACTGGGTGCGGCCCGGCCGCGGCTCCGACACCCGGACCTGGAGGGTCGTCATCATGGCCGGGAACCGCCGGTGCCGTCCGGCCGGTGCCGGTCGTAGAACCGGGCGATCGCCTCGGACGTGGCCCGGTCCGCCGGATGCACCAGCTCCAGGGTGTCACCGGCGATCGTCACGCGGACCCGGGGCACGGCGTCCTCGTCGGGGGAGGCGGCCGGACGGCGGGCGGCCGCCTCGTGGCGCCGGGCGATCCACTGCCGCGCCGCCTCCACGATCGCCACCACGTTGCCCACGCCGCCCACGATCAGCGTCGTCACCTCGACGAGCTCGGCCACCCGCTGGTCGGAGTCGGGCACGGTCAGCCACGCACGCTCGACGCGGGCGGCCCCCGCGGCCGTCAGCGCCTCGTGCAGGGCGTCGAGTTCGGGACCCGGGTCGGGCCCGTGCAGTTCCAGCTCCAGGGTCGTGGCGGCCCCGGTCGAGCCTGTCGTCATGCCTGCCTCCAAGCCCCCACCCGCGTCGGGCGGAATCGGCGGTACCACCAGCCTGGCACCACGGCCTTCAGCAGACCATCGCATCACCCCGATCGCTGCTGTTTCCGCGCAAGTTGACGCGGATGTGGCGGCGGACAGCCGGAAGGGGCGGCACCCGCCCGGGTGCCGCCCCTTCAACTGCGCCGTTTCTAGCGGTAGTTCACGAACTGCAGGGCGAACTCGAAGTCCTGCCCCTTCAGGAGCGCGATCACGGACTGCAGGTCGTCCCGGCTCTTGGAGCTGACCCGCAGCTCCTCGCCCTGCACCTGCGCCTTGACACCCTTGGGGCCCTCGTCGCGGATGAGCTTGGCGACCTTCTTGGCGTTCTCCTGGGAGATGCCCTCCTCGATCGAGGCGAAGATCTTGTACTCCTTGCCGGACAGCTGCGGCTCACCGGCGTCCAGCGACTTCAGCGAGATGCCGCGCTTGATCAGCTTGGACTGGAAGACGTCGAGGATGGCCTTGACCCGCTCCTCGGAGTTGGCCTCCATGAGGATCTTCTCGCCGGACCAGGAGATGGAGGCGCCGACGTTCTTGAAGTCGTAGCGCTGCGAGATCTCCTTGGCGGCCTGGTTGAGGGCGTTGTCGACCTCCTGCCGCTCGACCTTCGAGACGATGTCGAAACTGGAGTCGGCCATGTCCTGTGGCTCCTTGTATCGGGACGCGCCGGAGCGCGTCGGGGATGAATCCGTGCAAGCCTAGTCATCGCCCGGTCCCCGGCCGACGATCAATCGGGTGGCGGAGCACCCCGGTGCATCAGGTATTGTTTACGTCGTTGCCAGCGAGCACCGCCGAACAGCGGAGCCCGTGGCAGCGAACCCCAGGCGGTGTGCCCGAGCGGCCAAAGGGAGCAGACTGTAAATCTGCCGGCTTCGCCTTCCCAGGTTCGAATCCTGGCGCCGCCACACTTGGGAGAAGCCCCCTCCGGATTCCGGAGGGGGCTTCGTCGTGTCCGGGCGGGGGCCCTGGCGGGCCCGGAGCGTCTCCGGGCGCCCGGACGCCCGGGTCAGGCCAGGTCGCGGTGGCGGCCGACCGGGCTCGCGTACAGGTACAGCGGGGGCAGGAGCGCGGCCGCGCACACCGCCCACAGCGCCGCGTGCGTCCCGGCGGCCGTGGCCAGCAGGCCCGCGGTGAGGGCGCCGAGCGGCAGGGCGCCCCAGGAGACGAAGCGGACCGTGGCCATGACCCGGGAGAGCAGCTCGGGCGGGGACTGGGTCTGGCGGTAGGTGCGGGTGGTGATCGAGCCGATGGCGCTGCCGAAGGCGAAGCCCGCGTTGCCCAGGCCGAACCAGAAGGCGTCGGACGCCGACGTGGTGAGCGGGGCGAGCAGGAGCAGCGCGCCGCCGGTCAGGTCGGCGACGATGATCCCGCGGGCGGTGCCGATGCGCCGGGTCACCCGGACGGCGACCGCGGAGCCGGCGAGCGCGCCGACACCGTCCATCGCGAGCACCAGGCCCAGCTGCGCCGAGTTCAGCCCGGCCTCGCGCACCAGGTAGAGGGGGGTGAGGGCGAGCAGCGCCGCGTTCAGGAAGTTCGCGGCGGTCGCCCAGAACATGCAGGGCCCCATGACCGGGTGCCGCAGGACGTACTGGAGCCCCTCGCGCATCAGCCGCAACGGCCCGGACCCGGGCGGCGGCGGGACCGGACGGCGCTCGGGCAGCGTGCGCAGCAGCACCGCCGAGGCCAGATAGCTTCCGGCGTCCACGACGAGCGCGCCCACCGGCCCGGTGGCCTGGACGAGCAGACCGCCGATGGAGGGGCCGCCGGTGTCGGTGACGGCGTGGGTGCCGGACATCAGGCTGTTGCGCGCGGCCAGCTGCCCGGCGGGGACGACGGCGGGCAGGAACGTCGAGTTGCCGATGTCGAACAGCACGGTGGCCGCGCCCGTGACCAGCGCCGCCGCCAGCAGATGCGGGTAGGTCAGCCGGTCCAGCCACCAGGCGAGCGGCAGCGACCCGAGGGCCAGGAACCGTACGAGGTCGAGCGCGACCTGGAGCCGGCGCAGTGGCACGTGCTGGGCGACGACCCCGGCCGGGAGGCTGAGCAGCAGCCAGGACACCTGACCCGCGGCGGCGAGCAGCGCGGCCTCGAACGCCGTGACGTGCAGCACGGTCAGCGCGACGAGCGGCAGGGCGAGTGCGGTGACGGCGGTGCCGCCGTTGCTGACGGTGGCGGCGGCCCAGTAGCGCCAGAAGACGCCGGCGGACGCCCGTGCGGGCGGGGCGTCGGCCGGTGTCGCGTCGGAGCGCGCCGGTGCTGTGGTGTCGTCGGTCGTCGCTTCGGTCATGTGATGCCGCGCCCCCCGTTAGTCTCTTTTGGGAACTCACTCGTTCCAGTGAGTTTCTATCGGGAACTCACTGGATGGCGCAAGATGGTTCCGACGAGCGGACGGCGCGCGGCCGCGGCTCGGACCAGGAGACTCGGACCAGGAGAGGGGCGGTCATGGTCAGGTCGGTGCCCGAGCGGGACGCCGCCTGTGCGATCGCGCAGGCGGCCGCCGTGGTCGGCGACTGGTGGAGCCTGCTCCTCCTGCGCGAGACCGCACGCGGACACCACCGCTTCGACGCCCTCCAGCGGGAGTTGGGCATCTCCCGCAAGGTCCTCACCGAGCGCCTCGGCCACCTCGTCGACGCCGGGGTCCTGGAGAAGGTCCCGTACCAGGGCAGCCCCGTGCGGTACGAGTACCGGCTCACCGACAGCGGACGCGGACTGCTGCCCGTGCTCCTGTCCCTGCAGGACTGGGCCGACCGCTGGGTGCTCGGCGACGGTTCGCTCAGCGGCACGGCCGACGAGGAGAGCGAGCAGGCGCGGCGCGTCGCGGGCCTGGCCGGGGAGACACTGCCGCCCCTCGCCCTGCCCGGCCATCGCGACGGCGGGCCGCTCGACCCGGTCGCACCGGACGCCGCCCACACGGTCCTGTTCTGCTACCCGGCGACCGGCCGCCCGAGCCCCCTCCCGGACAACTGGGGCGACATCCCCGGCACGATCGGCTGCACCCTGGAGAACCGCCTCTTCCGCGACGCCTACGACGACTTCCGCGCGGCCGGGGCCGAGGTGCGCGGCGTCAGCACCCAGCGCCCGGACGAGCAGCGGGTGTTCGCCGTCGAGGAGGGCATCCCGTTCACGCTGCTGTCCGACGTCGACCTGCGGCTGTCCGCCGCGCTGCGGCTGCCCGTGTTCCGCGCGGGCCAGGCGCTGCGCCTCAAGCGGGCCGTCCTCGTCGTGGACCGCGACCGGGTCGTGCGGCACGCCCGCTTCCCGGTGGCCGACATCCCGGCCGCCGTCGCGGAGGCCCTGGCGGTGGTGCGGGGCTGAACGGCCGTGCCCGGGAGGGCGGTTGTCCGGGAGGGCGGTTGTCCGGCAGGGCGGTTGTCCGGCAGGGCGGTTGCCCGGGAGGGCCGCGCCGTCC
>NZ_WWIA01000038.1 GCF_009870065.1 Streptomyces sp. SID5785
CGGCCACACCCGCGTCGCCTACCTCAGCGGACCGGCCCGGTCCTGGGCCAACGGCCAGCGCCGCAAGGCCTTCCGCCGGGCCGCCGACCGGCTCGGCGTCGAGCCGCACGTCCTGCCGTCCCGCATGTCCACCTACGCCGCCGGACAGCAGGCGGCCCCCGCACTGCTCACCTCGGGGGCGAGCGCGGTCGTGGCCTTCGACGACCTGATGGCTCACGGGGTGCTGGCCGGGCTGGCCGCCGAAGGAGTGTCGGTCCCGGCCGAGTTCAGCGTCGTGGGCTGCGACGACGTGATGGCGGCCCAGACGTATCCACCGCTGACCACGGTCTCGGCGCGCGCGGCGGAGGCCGGCGCCGCGGCGGTCGATCTGCTGACACAGCGGCTCGGGCGGGGGGCGGAGGCCGCGTCCGACGTGCGGGTCCTCCTCGACACGGCGTTGGTGGAGCGGTCGACGACGGCCGCTCCGCGAGGCTGACGCAGCGGGCCGCCCGGCCCGCTCGCCCAGCGGCGGCGGGCGAATCCGTCACCCCCGACTCCCTTGACGTGCAACCGGTTGCACACTTCAATGTCCGCATGCCCGACACCCCGGTGCTCCGGCTCGCCGTCCTCGGCGCCGCGCACCCACACGTCACGTACGCGCTCGACGAACTCCCCCATCACGCACCCGCCTACACACTCGTCGCCGTCAGCGACCGGGACCCTGCGCTCGCCGCCGCTCACGCGGGCCCGCACCGCGCCCGCGCCTACACCGACCACCGCGCCCTCCTGGAAGCCGAGCGCCCCGACGTCGTCATGGTCGCCGGCGTCTACGCCGACCGCGCCCGCACCGTCGTGGACGCTCTCGACGCCGGCGCCCACGTCCTCGCGGACAAGCCCCTGTGCACCTCCCTCCCGGAACTCGACGCGATCGAGGCCGCCGCGGCCCGCGCCGGACGCACCGTGTCGCTCCTCCTGGAGAAGCGGCACTATCCCGAGACCCTCGCCGCCCGTCGGCTCCTCGCGCGCGGCGACCTGGGCGATCTCGTCATGGTCGCCTCGTCGGGCCCGCACAGGCTGAAGCGGGCCGAGCGCCCCGGCTGGTTCCTGGACCGGCGCACCTACGGCGGCATCATCGGCGATCTGGCCGTGCACGACATCGACCTGATCCTCCACCTGTCCGGAGCCACCGCGGGCACCGTCGCCGCCTCGAGCCCGGCCGGCGCTCCCTTCCCGCTGCACGGCGCGCTGCTCCTGAACGCGGGCCCCCTCGCGGCGACGGTCGAGGTCAGCTGGCTGACACCGGCGGCGGCCCCCTGGCACGGCGACTACCGGATGCGGCTGACGGGAACCCGCGGCACGGCCGAACTCCTGTGGGCCCGGCAGCGGTTGACCGTCGTGACCGACTCCGACGCCCCGTACGAGGCCGTCCTGCCGCCGGGCCGACGTCCGGCGCAGGAGGCCTTCACCGCGCTCGCCGCCGGCCGGTCCCCCGAGGTCGACACGGCGCAGAGTGTCGCGGTGACCCGGATCGCCCTGACCGCCCAGCTCAGCGCCGACGAGGGCGGCACGCTGCACCCCTGGACGACCACCGCCCCGCACCGCTCCCCCGCGAACGGACACTGACATGCGATTCCTGCTCATCGGCGCCGGCGTCATCGGCGAGGTGCACGCCCGCCTGATCTCCTCGCTCGGGGACCGGGGCCGGCTCGTCGCCGTGGCGGACGCCGACCCGGCCCGTGCGAAGGCGCTCGCGGACCGCTTCGGCGTCGACGCGACCGACGACATCCCCGCCGCCCTGGCACGCCCCGACATCGACGCGGTCAGCGTCTGCGTGCCGAGCGGCGGTCACGCCGACCTCGCCGTGGCCGCGCTGGAAGCCGGCAAGCACGTCGTCGTCGAGAAGCCGATCGACATCACGCTGGAGGCGGCCGACCGCATCATCGCCGCCGAGCGGACCTGCGGCCGCACCGTCGCCGTCATCAGCCAGCGGCGCTTCCAATCCGCCCCCGCGTTCGTGCACGCGGCGATCGGAGCGGGGCGCCTGGGCCGGGTGACGTCGGCGATCGCCGAGTCCACGTTCTGGCGATCGCAGGAGTACTACGACTCCGGCGGCTGGCGCGGCACCCGGGCCGTCGACGGCGGCGGGGCGCTCATGAACCAGGGCATCCACGCACTCGACCTGCTGGTCTGGATGCTCGGTGAACCCGTCGAGGTGACGGCCTTCGCCGCCTGCCTCGCCCACGAACGCATCGACGTCGAGGACACCCTGGCCGCGACCGTCCGGTTCGCGAGCGGCGCGATCGGCACCCTGACCGCCACCACCGCCGCCTATCCGGGGCTCCCGGTGCGGCTGTCGGTCCACGGCGACCGGGGCAGCGCCGTCATCGAGCGCGAGGAGCTCACGTCCTTCCACACCGTGGAGGGCGGCGACGAGGACGGGCCCGCTCCCGCGCCGCCCGGCGCCTCGGGCCAGGCCTCCATCGACACCGCTCACCGGGACCAGTACCTGGACTTCCTCGCGGCCGTGGCGGAGGGCCGTCCGCCCGCGGTCGGGACGGCGGAGGGGCGCCGGGCGCTCCGACTGGTCCTCGGCATCTACGCGTCCGCCCGCACCGGCAAGCCCGTCACCCTGAACGGAGTCTCCTGATGCGCATCGGGATCATCGGCACCGAGAACAGCCACGGCGACCACATCATCCACCACCTCAACGTCGAGGAGGCCGGCGGCGACGCCCGCGTCGTCGCGCTCAGCGGCGGACGCGGTCCGCGGAACACGGCGCTCGCCGAGGCCGGGGGCATCGACCTCGTCGTCGACGAGCCCACCGAACTCCTGCCCCTGGTCGACGCCGTGATCGTCACCGACCGGCACGGCGGACTGCACCGCGCGCACGCGGTCCCGTTCCTGACGGCGGGCCTTCCCGTCTTCGTCGACAAGCCGCTGGCCTGCTCCGTGGCGGACGCCCGGGCGATCATCGACGCCGCCGTCGCCCACGACGCACCCCTGACCTCGTCCTCGGCACTGCGCTGGATCCCGGACACCGACGCGCTCGCGGCCGACACGGCGCCCGGAGGCCCTCCGCTGACGGTGACCGCCTCCGGCCCCGCCGACCCCGGCAGCGAGCACGGCGGGGTCTTCTTCTACGGCATCCACCCGGTCGACGTGGCCCTGCGCCTCGCCCCGGGCGCCCTCTCGCCCGTGCACACGCACACCACGGACGCGACCGTGACGACCACGTTCACCGCGGGAGCCACCCGCGTCGTGGTCAACCTCGTCCGCCCCGACGGTCCCCGCCAGATCCCCTTCCACGCGATGGTCCTGACCCGGGACACCGTGACCGCACGGGAGTTGACGCTCGGCCCCGACTACTGCGTCCCGGGCCTGGAGGCCTTCCTCGACATGGCCCGCAGCCACAAGCCCCCGATCGACTACGCCGACCTGCTCCGCCCGGTACAGGTCCTGGAGTCGGTCGCCGGCCATGTGGCACGGCTGCGGGACGGACGCTAGGCACACCCGTCCCCGGGCCCGCCCCGCCCGGGGACGTCCGCCTCCGCCTCAGACCCCGCGACGCACTCCCCTGCCGTCGCACGGGAGCTGAGCCGCGGGGTGGTGGGCGCGGAAGTCGCGGTAGGCCTGGTGCTCCACCTCGGCGATCGCCGTCGGAGCCACGTTGATGATGCCGCCGAAGGGCCGGTCCACGTCGCGGATGATCACCAGCATCGTCGTCAGGATGGCGGTGATCACCGTGAGGGTGATGAGCTGGCCGCGGTTGTTCTTGCGGGGCAGGCAGACGCCCAGGGCCACCACGGTGATGAAGAGGGTGGCGAGCAGGAACCAGAAGAAGGCGCTGGGGATACTGGCGCTCGCCTGGGTCAGGCGTTCCTCGCGCTCGTCGGAGCGCTTGTTGTCCGCGGTGACGAGCATCCCGAACACCGGCTCGCCCTCCAGCGAGCGGAAGGTGTGGCGGAAGTCGGTGGACCACACGCTGGGCGCCGTCGAGCCCTCGCCGTCGGACATCGCGGGCCACTCCTGGGTGCGCACGGCCCGGGCGTAGCAGACCGCGCCGGCCTGGATCTTGCCGCGCTGCGCGGCGGGCGCGTACTCCGCCGTCTCCACCAGCTGGTCCAGGGCCCGGGACTCGCCGCGGGAGGCGACCTCGGCCTTGCCGTAGGAGCCGTTCGCGGTCACCAGGACGAACGCCAGGATGAGGACCGTCAGCGTCAGGAGCGGTCCGACGAGGTCCTTGACGGCCATGCCGGTGTCGTCGTCCTCGGCCAGCAGCCGGGGCCGCAGGAACCGGTTCGCCGCCAGCCCGACGATCAGGGCGACGGCGGCGAGGACGATGACGAGGACCACGAACGGTCACCTCCGGTGGGGGGGGCGGGGCGCCCGGGCTCCGGGGCGCGGGCAGGGCCTCGTGATCATGTCGCGGCCGGTTCCGCGCGGCGCGGCCGGAAACGGGCACACGCCCTCGTACGGGGGATGTTCCTTCCTCCATAAGGGCCGCCGGTCCACCACCCCCTACCCCGGTATCACCTCAGGACCGGCACCCCGGAGTGACGCGCGGGGCCCCGCCCGCTCCCTACCTTCTCCTCGCCACCACCGACGAGACGCAGGGAGACGGACCGATGCGCCGCTTCAGGACATTGCTCACCACCGCCGTACTGACCACACTGCTGGTCGGCGGTGCGGCCGGCTGGGCCTCGGCAGGCGGCGAGAGCGCGCCGAGCGGTCCGCTGCCCGGCACCGCCGCCTGGCGTGCCGACGACACGCTGGGCCGGCCGCTCCCCGACCCGGTCACGGCGACGCCGTCCGAGGTGGCCGCCTTCTTCGCGACGCTGACCGGACCCGAGCGGCAGCGGCTCGTCGCGGCCTATCCGGCGGTCGTGGGCAATCTCGACGGCGTGCCGGTGGCGCTGCGGTACCGGGCCAACGCGGCCGCAGGCGACCGGGTCCTGGCGTACGACCCGCGCGGCCGGGGTCGGATCGCACAGGTCGCGGGCGACCTGGAGCACGCCACGCACGTCGCGGTGATCGTGCCCGGGTCGGACGTCGACGCGGGCCGCTTCGCCCGGACCGCGCGGTGGGCCGCCGATCTGCAGAAGGCGGCCGGGGACGACACGGCCGTCATCGCCTGGGCCGGGTACACGACGCCGTCCGGGATCGGTCCCGATCTCGCGACGGGCCGCCTCGCCGGTCCGGGCGCCGCCCGGCTGGTCCGGCTCACCGACGGCCTGGACGCGGCCGGGCTGCCCGACCCCGCCCTGTTCTGCCACAGCTACGGCTCCGTGGTGTGCGGTCTCGCCGCCCGGGCCACCGACGCCCGCGACGTCGTCGTCGCGGGCTCGCCCGGGATGCGCGCCGACGACGCCGGGGACCTCGGCACGCACGCGCGGGTCTGGGCGACGAGGTCCCCGCACGACTGGATCGGCCGGGTGCCCCATGTCGAGGTGCTGGGTCTCGGCCACGGAACGGACCCCACGGAACCCGGCTTCGGCGCGCGGGTCCTGCCCGCCGGCGACGTGGCGGCCCACGACGGGTACTTCTCGCCGGGCACCTCCACGCTGGCCGCCTTCGCCGGGATCGCCGCGGGAGAGCCGTCATGAAACAGCTCACGGCCAGCGGCCGCCGCACCGGTCCGGCCCGGATCCCGCGGCTCGCCGCACTCGCCGACCGGATCGACGCCCGGACCCCCGCCCACCGCGACCGGGCCCTCGACGGACTGCGCGCCCTGGCGCTGCTGGCCGTCCCGGCCGGTCACTGGCTGGTCGGCGGCTTCACCCTCGACGCGGACGGCGGTCTGCACAACGCCAGTCCGCTCACGACGCTCGGCGGGCTGGCCCCGGCCAGCTGGCTGCTCCAGATGCTGGGCATCTTCTTCCTCGTCGGCGGCTGTTCCTCGTACCTCTCCTACCGGCGGCGCACCGGCACGGCCCGGCAGTGGACGGTGGGCCGGCTGCGGCGCCTTGGCCGGCCGGTCCTCGGCGCGACCGCGGTGTGCGCGCTGCTCCTCCCGGTCCTGCACTACGGCTTCCACGTCCCGCTCGCCACGCTGCACACGGCGTCGACGCTCGTCGTCCAGCCGTTGTGGTTCGTCGCCGTCTACGCGGTCATCACGGCGCTCACCCCGTACTGCGTGCGTGCCTCGCGACGGCTCGGCGGCTGGGCCGCCGCGCCGCTGATCGGCACGGTGGCGGTGGTCGACCTGCTGCGCTACGGACCGTACGCGGACGCGATGCCGTCCTGGATCAGCCTGGTGAACCTGCTGCCGGGCTGGATGTTCGCCTACCAGCTCGGCGTGTCCTGGGCGGACGGGCGCGTCGGCCGTCGCGCGGCCTGGCTGCTGCTCGGGGGCGGGACCGCGCTGTTCGCGACGCTGCTGCTCGTCTTCCACTACCCGCTGTCGATGGTCGGCGTGCCCGGTGCGGACCGGACCAACTCGCACCCGCCGTCCCTGCTCGTGCTGGCGCTCGCGGCCGCCCAGTCCGGTGCCGCGATCCTGCTGCGGGACCGGCTGGCCCGCCTCCTCGGGCGTCCCGCGCTGTGGGCGCCGGTCGTGGTCGTCAACCTGTCGGCGCTGACGATCCTGTGCTGGCACCAGGTGGCGATGCTCGCCGCGGCGGTCCCCGCCTCGTACGCGGGCCGGATCGCCGGTCTGACCGCGGCGCCGGACTCGGTGGGCTGGATCCTGGCGCGGCTGGCGTGGATGCCGCTCTTCGCCGTACTCCTCGTCGTCATCGCGGCGTTCGCCCGGCGCCTCGAGACCCCGTGGGTCCGTACGGGCGCACTGCGCCGGACGGCGGCGGGCGTGCTCGCGGCCGGGTTCGTCTCCTTCGCGCTGGCGGCCTGAGCCGTGCCGCGCCCGGTCACGGCACCGCCGACCCTAAGCTGGCGCGCATGACGTCAGTGGACGAGAAGCCCCCGCGCGCCCTGCTCGCGGGGGCCTCCCATCGGTGGGTGCGGCTGCTGCCGTGGTGTGTGGCGTTCGTCCTCGCCGTCGCGCTGCTGCCCACCACGATCCAGGTGCTCACCGCCGACTACGGGCTGAACGGCGGCGTCGCGAGCGCGCTCGCCATCGCGCAGACGGCGCCGCTGCTCCTCGCCGTCGTCCGCCCGCTGCAGGCCTGGTACGTGATCTTCGCGGCGGATGTCGCGGGGGCCGTCGCCCTCCTGGGTGTGGACTTCGATTCGCACCGCCAGTGGCCGTTCCCCGTCATGGAGATCGTCGGCTACGTCGGGCTGTGTCTCGCTCTCGGGCTGCGGGAGCGGCGCCGGACCCTCGTCCTCGTGTGGCTGGCGACGGCGGCCGCGAACGCCGCGCTCGCGTTCTTCGCACCGCACGGCGCGGGCGCCGACGGCATGCTCTTCACCATCCTCGGCGGTGTCGCGCTGCTCCTGGGCGGTGTCCTGCGCGAGCGGTACGAGGTGCAGCGCAAGCTGGCCGAGCAGGAGACCATCAGCGAGGCCGAGCGCGGCCGCCGCACGCTGCTCGAGGAGCGGGCCCGCATCGCGCGGGAGCTGCACGACGTCGTGGCCCACCACATGTCCGTCATCACGGTGCAGGCGGACACCGCGGCGTACCGCCTCCAGGACCTGCCGCCCGATGTGCAGGAGGAGTTCACGTCGATCGCGGCGACCGCCCGTGAGTCGCTCGGCGAGATGCGCAGGCTGCTCGGGGTCCTGCGCAACGAGGAGACGCACGGCGAACTCGCCCCGCAGCCGGGCCTGGCCCAGATCGGGCAGCTGGTGGAGGCGACGGCGCGGGCGGGCGTGCCGGTGGAGTTCGCCCCGGCCGGACCCGGCGACGCCGAGGTGCCGGAGACGGTCGGGCTGTCCGCGTACCGGATCGTCCAGGAGGCGCTCGCCAACGTCGTCCGGCACGCCCCGGGGGCGGCGACCCGGGTGTCGGTGTCGCGGGTCGCGGAGGTTCGGCACACGGCGGGCGACGGGCCGGACGCGGCGCCGGACGGCGGGCCCCGGCTCA
>NZ_WWIA01000384.1 GCF_009870065.1 Streptomyces sp. SID5785
GTGCCGGTGCCGGTGCCGGTGCCGGTGCCGGGGCCGGATGAGGAGTGGGCGGGGCGGCAGACCGACATGCGGGTCGAGGAACAAGAGGAGCAAGCGGAGGTGGGGGAAGTGAGCCCGATCAGGAGCGGCGCAGAGGCCGGAGGCGACGAGCGGCTGCGGCGATGGCGGCTCGTGCTGGGCGGTGACGAGGCCGACGGCACAGGGCGGCAACTCGCCGGGCAGGACGCCGCGATGGACAAGGCGCTGACCTCCCTCTACGGAGGAGAGCCGGGCCGGGGCCGGCCCGATGCGCGGGGGACGAGGACCGCCGGGCTCGGGACCAGCGCGCCGAACATCGCCCGCTGGCTCGGGGACATCCGCAGCTACTTCCCGTCCTCCGTCGTCCAGGTCATGCAGCGCGACGCCATCGACCGCCTCGGCCTCTCCGCCCTCCTGCTCGAACCGGAGATGCTGGAGGCGGTGGAGCCCGACGTCCACCTCGTCGGCACGTTGCTCTCGCTCAACAAGGCGATGCCGGAGACCACGAAGGAGACGGCCCGCGCCGTCGTCCGCAAGGTCGTCGAGGAGTTGGAGAAGAAGCTCGCCACCCGCACCCGCGCCACCCTCACCGGAGCCCTCGACCGCAGTGCGCGCGTCGCCCGCCCCCGCCACCACGACATCGACTGGAACCGCACGATCGCGGCCAACCTCAAGCACTACCTCCCCGAGTACCGCACCGTCGTGCCCGAGCGGCTCGTCGGCTACGGCCGGGCCTCGCAGGCGGTGAAGAAGGACGTCGTGCTCTGCATCGACCAGTCGGGGTCGATGGCGGCGTCCGTCGTGTACGCGTCGGTGTTCGGCGCGGTGCTCGCCTCGATGCGGTCCATCCGGACCCGGCTCGTCGTCTTCGACACGGCGGTGGCCGATCTGACGGACCAGCTCGACGACCCGGTCGACGTGCTGTTCGGCACCCAGCTCGGCGGCGGCACGGACATCAACCGGGCGCTCGCCTACTGCCAGTCGCAGATCACGCGCCCCGCCGAGACGGTCGTCGTGCTGATCTCCGACCTCTACGAGGGCGGCATCCGGGACGAGATGCTGAAGCGGGTGGCGGCGATGAAGGCGTCGGGCGTGCAGTTCGTGACGCTGCTCGCGCTGTCCGACGAGGGGGCCCCGGCCTACGACCGAGAGCACGCGGCCGCACTGGCCGCGCTCGGGGCGCCGGCGTTCGCGTGTACGCCCGATCTGTTCCCCGACGTCATGGCGGCCGCCCTGGAGAAGCGGCCGTTGCCGATACCGGACGCAGGGGCGGATACCGGGGGAGGCATGGCGAACCGGATATGACTACCCATCGGTAACACGGGGCTTGCGCTGCCGCAGGCGTCCCGTGCAAGGATCGGTCCACCGTGACTTCCCCGACAGCCCCTGCCCTCCCCGCCGCGCGCGCTCCGCGCACGGCGGTCGGTCGGCGTGCGCTGCAATGGGCGCTGCTCGTCGCCGGGTTGGTCGCGCTCGGGTTCCTCTGCTCCGGACAGGCCCACGCGGACGAGGCCCCCGGGCCCGTGGCCGGCCTGACGGACACCGTCACCGGCACCGTCCGTGATGTGGCCTCAACGCCTGCGCCCGGCGCACCGGCTCAGGCGCAAGCACACGTGCAGACGCAGGCGAAGACGCGGATGCCGACGCAGTCGACGCAGACGCAGCGTCGGGGCTCCGAGGGTGCCGTTCGTCCGCGGATCTCCGATCGCGTCGGGGAGCGGATCACCGTGCCTGCGGGGAAGCGCGTGGCCGAGCCGGTGCTCGGCCGGGCCGCCCGCACCACGCAGCCCGGGGCCACCGCACCCGTACGAGACACGGCTGCCGCGTCCGGGCGTGAGCGGGTCGAGAAGCCTGCGCAGAACTTCGAGCCGGACGCCGTTCCCGGTGCCCGTGTCGGTGCCGCCCCGGTGCGGTCCGTCGTCCAGGGCCTGGCGACCGATCTCGGCCAGGTAGCGGCGGGCCTCGACACCGACCCCGCCTCCGACCCCGACCTCAACCCCGACCTCGACCCCGGCTCCGGGCTCGTCGGCCGGGTCGTCGTGCCTGTCCGCGGTGCGGTGGTCGAACCCGTGCTGGGCGTCGTCCGTGATGTGGTCGGGCCCGTCGGCGCGTTGGGCGAGGACGTCGTCGGAGGGCTGGCCGCCGTGGCGCCCGTCGGCGCGGCGCCCAGCTGGCCGGGGCTTCCCGGTCTGCCCGGGCTGCCCGAGTTCCCCGGACCGGGCGGCGTCCCGGGCGTGCCCGAGGCTCCGGTCGTGACGGCCCCGGCCGGTTCGGGCACGGTTCTGCCCGCCCCGGCGCGGGCCGAGCACCCCGGCGCGGACCCGACGCACCACGCGCGCTCCGCGGACCCGGAGGCGATGTCGTCCCGGGACGCGTACGGCGCCGGAGTCATCGGCGTCCACCACCACGGCGCGCACCACGCCACGCCCGCGGCCCCGGCCGCCGCGCACCCTGCCGGCCCCTCGGCGCCGGTGCGCCCCGATGACGTCCCGTCGGCCGGTTCGGCCGCGGGTGACGGGGGCTCGCCGCGCCACGGGGACCTCCACGCGGCCGCGTTCGGCGACCGGCTCCCCGTCCTCCTCCTGCCCGGCGCCACCGTCCGCGGCGCCGCCCCGGCGGTGTGCGACCGCCAGTACGAGATTCCCGCCTTCCCCGGTTAGGGCAGCCCGCTCCCCGCCCGTGACCTGCCGCGCGGGGGCGGGACAGGTCTGCCCTCCGTCCGGCCGCCGCCGGAACACCCCGGAATTCGAAGGAAACACGTACGCATGAACAAGAACCTCCGCCGCTCGATCGTCATAGCCGCCGGTGTCTCCGGTGCCTGGGCGCTCGGCTCGGCCGTCGCCAGCGCCGACGAACTGCCCGCGCACTCGCTGTCCGTGCCCGACGTCTCGCTGCCCGACGCCGTCGCCCCGGACACCGCGGCCGATGCGGCCGACGCCGTCTCGGGCGCGCACGACACCGTGCAGCACCTGGCCGCCAAGGCCGGAACCGTGAGCCAGAGCCACGCCCACCCCACGCAGCACGCCCCGCAGGTCTCGAAGAAGGCCGTCGCGAAGAAGGCCGTCGCGCAGAAGGCCGTCGCGCAGACGGCGCAGAAGTCGGCCGCTGCCCACGACACCGTCACCCGCGCCGCACGCGCCGAGCGCACCGTCGCGCAGGACGACGTGGACTACCTCTTCGGCCCGCTGTCCGACTTCGCCCCCGAGCTCCAGCAGGAGCTGTCCGGCCGGCACGTGACCGGCGCGGCGGCCCAGGCCCAGGACCGCGCGGGCGCCGCCGTGACCGCGGCCGGCCGCGCGGCCGGACCGGTCGTCGACGAGACGGCCACCGCCGTGCTGCCGCCCGTCGCCGCGACCGCCGTCCAGGGCGTGCTGCCGGTCGCCGGTCAGGCCGTCGGCGACGTCAGCGTGCTGGCGGGCGGGGTGACCGGCGACGTGACGCCGTTCGTCGGCTCGGTCGTCGGCGACGACGTCGCGCCGTTCGCGACCGGGGTCACCGGTCGCGTGCAGCCGCTGGCGGCCGGGGTCGTCGGCGAGGTCGGCCCGTTCGCGCAGGGCCTGGTCGGCGACGACGTGGCCCCGTTCGCCGGGGGCGTGGTCGGCGCCGTGCAGCCGCTCGTCGACACCGTCCTCGACGAGGTCCGCCCGGTCGTGCAGGGCGTCGGCACCAGCGCGCAGGGTCTGGCGCAGGGTGTGACGGGTGACGTCGCGCCGTTCGCGGGTGCCGTCGTCGGCGGGAACGTCGCGCCCTTCGCGCAGAACGTGGTCGGCGGGCACGTCGCCCCGCTGGCCGCGGGCGTCACGGGCCAGGTCGCGCCGTTCGCCCAGGACCTCACCGGGACTGTCGTCGCGGATGCCGCCCCGCTCGCGGGCAACGCCGTCTCCGGCGTGCAGGGCGTGGCGACCGCCGTCGCTCCCGGCTACCTCGCGCAGGGCACCGGCCTCGTCGCCGGAGCCTGACCGCAGGGGCGCCCTGCCGGTCGGATCGGACCCCGCACCGGATGGACCGGACCGGACCGGACCGGCAAAGGATCGGACCGGCAAAGGACCGGACCGACCAAGGACCGGACCGACCAAGGACCGGCACAGGACGCCCCCCAAGAACCGATGCCGCCGCTGCCCGTCCGGCCGAAATCCGTCGGCCGGCCGGGACGCACACGGCGGCCGGGACAGGGCGGCCCCCGTCGGGGACGGGACCGCCCGCCCCGGGACCCGGTGTCCGCACCGGGACCCCTCGGATGGCCTCACCGTGCGCACCCCAGCACGGTGAGGCCGTATACCGCGTCACGACCCCGTAAACAAGTGCCGAACAGTGCCACAAACAGGACGCTCTGTGACCGGTATCACCGCTCAGGTGTGATCTGCGATTTAGAAGCGGTAGCGCAGCGGCGATAACCTGCGAGACGGACATGCCGCGTACCCGGCCACTGTGTACGCCTCGTACGCCTCCCTTGTGACAGCGGAGTCACGTTGCCCTTCGCGGCACGCCCACGCAGATAGACAGACCGCAGAGCGGCGAGATCACTGATAGGGACGGACGCGCGTGGACCTGTTCGAGTACCAGGCGAGGGACCTCTTCGCCAAGCACGGTGTACCGGTGCTGGCCGGTGAAGTCATCGACACGCCTGAGGCGGCGCGCGAGGCCACCGAGAAGCTGGGCGGCAAGTCGGTCGTCAAGGCGCAGGTGAAGGTCGGCGGCCGCGGCAAGGCCGGCGGCGTCAAGCTGGCTGCCACCGCCGACGAGGCCGTGCAGCACGCCACCAACATTCTCGGGATGGACATCAAGGGCCACACGGTCCACAAGGTGATGATCGCCGAGACGGCCCCGGAGATCGTGGAGGAGTACTACGTCTCCTTCCTCCTGGACCGCACCAACCGCACCTTCCTCTCCATCGCCTCCGTCGAGGGCGGCATGGAGATCGAGGAGGTGGCGGCCACCCGTCCGGAGGCCGTCGCCAAGACCCCGATCGACGCGAACGAGGGCGTGACCCCCGAGGTCGCCCGCAAGATCGTCACGGACGCGAAGTTCCCGGCCGAGGTCGCCGACCAGATCGCCGAGATCCTCCAGACCCTGTGGAAGACCTTCGTCGAGGAGGACGCCCTCCTGGTCGAGGTCAACCCGCTGGCGAAGGTCGCCTCCGGCAAGGTCATCGCCCTCGACGGCAAGGTGTCGCTGGACGACAACGCCGACTTCCGTCACCCCGACCACGAGGCCCTCCAGGACAAGGCCGCGGCCAACCCGCTCGAGGCCGCAGCCAAGGAGAAGGGCCTCAACTACGTCAAGCTCGACGGCGAGGTCGGCATCATCGGCAACGGTGCCGGTCTGGTCATGTCGACGCTGGACGTCGTCGCGTACGCCGGTGAGAACCACGGCAACGTGAAGCCGGCCAACTTCCTCGACATCGGCGGCGGCGCCTCCGCGGCCGTCATGGCGAACGGCCTGGAGATCATCCTCGGCGACCCGGACGTCAAGTCCGTGTTCGTCAACGTCTTCGGCGGCATCACCGCCTGCGACGAGGTCGCCAACGGCATCGTCCAGGCGCTCGCGCTCCTCGAGGAGAAGGGCGAGAAGGTCGAGAAGCCGCTCGTCGTCCGCCTCGACGGCAACAACGCCGAGCTGGGTCGCAAGATCCTCTCCGACGCCAACCACCCGCTGGTGCAGCGCGTGGACACCATGGACGGCGCGGCCGACAAGGCCGCCGAGCTCGCGGCCGCGAAGTAAGGGACGAGGGACAGAACAGCCATGGCTATCTTCCTCAACAAGGACAGCAAGGTCATCGTCCAGGGCATGACCGGTGCCACGGGCATGAAGCACACCAAGCTCATGCTGGGTGACGGCACCAACATCGTCGGCGGTGTGAACCCGCGCAAGGCCGGCACCGACGTGGACTTCGACGGCACGTCGATCCCCGTCTTCGGCACGGTCGCCGAGGCGATGGAGAAGACGGGCGCCGACGTGTCCGTGCTCTTCGTCCCGCCGGCGTTCTCCAAGGCTGCCGTGGTCGAGGCGATCGACGCCGAGATCCCGCTCGCCGTCGTCATCACCGAGGGCATCGCCGTCCACGACTCCGCCGCGTTCTACGCGTACGCGAAGTCGAAGGGCGACAAGACCCGCATCATCGGCCCGAACTGCCCCGGTCTCATCACCCCGGGCCAGTCGAACGCCGGCATCATCCCGGGCGACATCACGAAGCCGGGCCGCATCGGCCTGGTCTCGAAGTCCGGCACGCTGACGTACCAGATGATGTACGAGCTCCGTGACATCGGCTTCTCGTCGGCCGTCGGCATCGGTGGCGACCCGGTCATCGGCACGACGCACATCGACGCCCTCGCGGCGTTCGAGGCGGACCCCGACACCGACCTGATCGTCATGATCGGTGAGATCGGCGGCGACGCCGAGGAGCGTGCGGCCGACTTCATCAAGGCCAACGTCACCAAGCCGGTCGTCGGCTATGTCGCGGGCTTCACCGCCCCCGAGGGCAAGACCATGGGCCACGCCGGCGCCATCGTCTCCGGTTCGTCGGGCACCGCCCAGGCGAAGAAGGAGGCCCTGGAGGCCGCGGGCGTCAAGGTCGGCAAGACGCCGACCGAGACGGCCAAGCTGGCCCGCGAGCTGCTCTCCTAGTCCGTCCGCAGCAGCCTGCACACGACAGCGGGCCCGCACCGGTGAGAACCGGTGCGGGCCCGCTGTCGTGTGTCGTCCGGCTCACTCCGCGGCGGGTGCCAGCCGCTGCGGCCCGCCGCTCGTCTCCGCCCGCAGCCGCTCCTGCAGCTTGCGGTCCTTGTCCGTCAGACGCTGCGGACCGGTCAGCGGCGGTACGCCACTGATGGGCGCGCCCGGCGCGGGCACCGGCTCGTACTTGGTCGGCGCCACCCGCACGGTGAGCGCCGTCGCGCCGACGATCAGTACGGTGACGGCGATCGCGGCCCGGGTCCAGAACCGGGTGCGCTTCTCGCCGCCACTGCGCACCGGTCCGGGCCGCGGCGGGTCGAGCTTCTCCGAGCCGGCCAGTTCGCTCAGCCGGCGCTGCAACTGGTCCGGTACGCCGAGGTCGGGCAGCTGTTCGGCTACGGCCTCGCGGGCGTGCAGCACCCGGTTGGCGGCGGCCGGCGTGCTGGCCTCCGTCTCGGCGGCGGTCTCCGGCAGGTTCAGGCCCACGCCGTCGTAGAGGAGCAGCGTGCGCCGGTACGCGGGCGGCAGACTCAGCAGCGCGTCGAGCAGCCTGCGCGCCTCCGGATCGGCGGGCGGGGCCTCCGGGGTGCGGTGGCCGCGGCGCAGCCGGTGCCACGGCGACATCGCGTACTCGTAGGCCGCGGCCCGCACCCAGCCGGCCGGGTCCGGGTCGACGGCGACCTCGGGCCAGCGCTGCCAGGCCAGCTGGAAGGCCCGCTCCACCGACTCGCGGGCCAGCGTCCGACGGCCCGTCAGCAGATAGGTCTGGCGCACGAGATACGGCGCGCAGTGCGCGTACAGCGCGTCGAAGGCCTCGGTCGGGGTACCGGGCCGCTCGACCGGGGTGTCCCCGGGCGGCGGGGTCCTGCGGCGGGCCGGCCGGGCGGGGGACGGGGAGCGGCGGGCCGGGGCGGCGGCCGTCGCCGCGCCCACGAGTTCGGGTTCGGGGTCGGGTGCGCTCGCGCGGCGGGCCGTACGGGCGGCCTGCGGAGCGGCGAGCTCGGTGAGGAGGCGCGCGTACGCCTCCCGCTTGCGGCCGCGCGGGGTGGTGCGGCCCGACTCCCAGGAGCGGACCGTCTCGCGTGTCACGCCGACTTTCGCGGCGACCTGAGCCTGGGTCAGCGACCGCGACTCACGGAGCCTGCGGCGCTCCTTCGGAGGCGGGAGGGGGGTGGCAGCGCCCTGAGTCATGGTGAACTCCACACACCCTTTCGTGGGGAAAAGCACATAAACGTATCTTGAGCGACACATCCGGAGTTCGCCTGTTACGCCGGGAAAGCGCGTGTCGTTGGGAGCATGGCCGGGTGACCCAGACGACCGGCCCCGCCGCCTCCCTGCCCCTGCTGCTCGCCCGCCTGCGCGAGCGCGTCCCGGGGCCCGCCGCCGGGGCGTTCGGCGGACTCGTCGCGGCCGGCCTCGGCCTCGGCGGCTGCGCCGTGCTCGTCACCGTGCTGTGGATCAGCTCCCCCTACCCGGACAGCGGCCCCGGCGGCGCCCTGCACACCGCCGCCGCCCTGTGGCTGCTGGCCCACGGTGCCGATCTGGTGCGCACCGACACCCTGTCCGGGGTGCCCGCGCCGCTCGGCGTCAGCCCGCTGCTGCTGCTCGCCCTGCCCGCCTGGCTGATCCACCGGGCGGCCCGGGACGCCGCCGACGGCACCCTGCACAGCCCCCTGCCGCCGGCCGCCGGGGTCTGGGCCGGGGTCGTGCTCGGCTATCTGCTGATGGGTGCGGCCGCCGCGGTCTACACGTCCGGGGGCGACCTGCGCCCCGACTGGCCGAGCTGCGCGATCCACCTCGTGGCCGTCACCGGTCTGGCGGCGGGCAGCGGCGTGTGGTCCGCGCACGGCCGCCCGCGCGGACCGCTGCCCGGGGCGCTCGGACACCGGCTCGAGAGACTGCCGCGCAGCTACGTCCAGGAGGTGCTGCCCGCTGCCGCGCGCGCCGCGGTCGCCGGCGTGGGCGTCCTGCTCGCCGGGGGAGCGCTGGTGCTCGGCGCGGCCCTCGTCTGGCAGGGGGGCGCCGTCCGGACGTCGTTCCTCCAGCTCACGGCGGCCTGGTCCGGGCGCTTCGCCGTCCTGCTGCTCTGCCTGACCCTGCTGCCGAACGCGGTGGTCTGGGGCGCCGCCTACGCGCTCGGCCCGGGCTTCACGCTCGGTACGGGGCACCAGGTAGGGCCGCTCGGCGGCGCGGCCGGGCCCATGCTGCCCGGGTTCCCCCTCCTCGAGGCCGTCCCGGACCACCCGGCCGGATCCCCGCTGACCTGGGCCGTCGCCGCGGTGCCGGTCGCCGCGGCGCTCACCGTCGCCTGGAGCGCGGCGGGGGCGGAGGCGGCCGGCCGGCCACCGCGCCGGATCGCGGGGACGGTCGGCACCGCGGCCGCCCTGTGCGGCGCCGCGCTCGCCGTCCTGGCGTACATGGC
>NZ_WWIA01000385.1 GCF_009870065.1 Streptomyces sp. SID5785
TCCGCGGCGCGGGCGCGCTCCAGGCAGGTCTGCGCGCGGGCCTCGGACTCGACGGCCTCGTCGGCCAGTTCGCGGACCTGGGCCTGCCAGGCGGCACGCTCGCGCAGGCGGAAGGCGAGTCCGGCGAGCGCGTCGGCGGCGCGGCGGGCCTTCTGTGCGGCCTCCTGGCGCTCGTCGCGCACTCGGGTCGCCTCGGTCGCGGCCTCGTCGGCCTCGGCGCGCACGGTACGGGCCTCGGCCAGCTCGGCCTCGGTCTCCTCGGCGAACGTCCGGGCGTCGCGGGCCGCCGCGGCCAGCTCGGCGAGCCGTCCCGTGGGGCAGCCGGAGCGCCAGGAGGTGAGCCGGGCGGCCAGCTCGCGGTCCTTGCCGAGCCGGGCGGCGAGGGTGCGGATGTCCTCGTCGCGGCCGGCGGCCCGCTCGCGCAGCGCCTGGCGCTCCTCGTCGGCGGCGTGCTCGTCGTGCATCGCCGGGTTCGGCGGGACGAGGAAGACGCCGGTGTCCCCCTCGCCGGGGGCGGGCTCGGCCGGGGCCGGTGCGAGAAGCGCGGCGGCGGTGCCGACCGCGACGGCGGAGCGGGGCAGCAGCGCCGCCCCGGCGAGCGTCTCGCGGGCGCGGGCGTGCGAGGCGGGGTCGGTGATGACGACACCGTCGACGAGCTCGGGGCGGGCGGCCAGCACGCGTGCGTGGTCGGCGGGGTCGACCGCCTGGGCGAGATAGCGCCAGCCGGGCAGGGCGGGGATGCCGTGCTCGCCCAGGTACTCGACCGTGGCCAGCACGTCGGGGCCGGGCGGCAGCAGGCCGCCGTCGCCGAGGGCACCGAGGATGCGGGCGTCGTCGGCGGCTGCCGTGCGCAGCTCGAACAGCTGGCGCTCGGCGGCGGTCACGGAGTCGTCGAGCAGCGTGCCGAGGTCGTCGGCCGCCCGGTCGAGGTCCTCGGCGGTGAGCCGGCCGTCCGCGGCCGTGGCGGTGTCGGTGCGGGGCTGCGGGACGAGGCCCTGGGCGGCCTTGGCGCGCACGGCGCCGGGGAAGCCGCCGCCGTGCGCGCCGTACGCCACACCGTCCTCGGTGGTGGACGCGCCCGCGGCGCCGGGCAGGTCGGCGCCGCCCGTGGTGCCGAGCAGGTCGGCCAGGCGCTCCTCCCCCGCGAGGGCCGTGGCGGTGCGCTCCTCCGCGCGGTGGGCCCGTTCGGCGGCGCCGGCG
>NZ_WWIA01000386.1 GCF_009870065.1 Streptomyces sp. SID5785
CGCGCGGAGGCGCTCAGGTGCCCGTTCATGTGCCCGCTCCTTGTCCTGCGCCGCGGCCGACCGCCCGGTCCGCTCCGTCGGCGCCGCCCGTCCGGCCCGTCCCGTGCATCGCGTCCGTCCCGTGCGTCCCGTCCGTCGTGTGCGTCCCGTCCGTCTCGTTCAGATAGACGCGCGGGACCCGGGATCCGATCCGCGTGACGATCTCGTACGCGATGGTGCCCGCCGCCACCGCCCAGTCCTCGGCGGTCGGCTCGCCCGCGTCGCCGGGGCCGAAGAGCACCGCCTCGTCGCCCGCGGTCGCCTCGTCGCCGCCGAGGTCGACGACGAACTGGTCCATGGCGACCCGGCCCGCGACCGTGCGCCGCTTGCCGCCGATCAGCACCTGGCCGGCGCCGGAGGCCTGGCGCGGGATGCCGTCCGCGTAACCGGCGGGCACCAGGCCGAGGGTGGTGGGGCCCGGAGTGACGTAGTGGTGGCCGTAACTGACGCCGAGTCCGCCGGGCGCGTGCTTGACCAGGGCGAGCGAGGCCTTCAGCGACATCACCGGGCGCAGGCCGAAGTCCGCGGGCGTGCCCACCTCGGGGCTCGGCGAGACGCCGTACATGGCGATGCCGGGCCGCACGAGGTCGAAGTGGGTCTCGGGCAGCGTGAGCGTGCCCGGCGAGTTCGCGATGTGCCGCACCTCGGGGGTGACGCCCTGCGCCTCGGCGTACCCGACCATCTCGCGGAAGCGGTCGAGCTGCGCGGCGATCGACGGGTGGCCCGGCTCGTCCGCGCACGCGAAGTGCGACCACAGGCCGGTGACCGTGACGTGCCCGGCGGCCTGTGCGGCGAGCGCCTCGCGGACCAGCTCGGGCCAGTCGGCGGGCAGGCAGCCGTTGCGCCCAAGGCCCGTGTCGGCCTTCAGCTGGACGCGGGCGGTGCGGCCCGACTCCCGCGCCGCGGCCGTCAGTTCACGCAGCGCCCACAGGCCGCTGACCGACAGGTCGAGGCCGGCCTCGATGCCCTCGCGCCAGGGGCCGCCGGGCACCCACAGCCAGCACATGATGCGGCCGGGCAGCCCCGCCGCGCGCAGTTCGAGCGCCTCCTCGGGGGTGGCGGTGCCGATCCACTCGGCGCCGGCCTCCTTGGCGGCGCGGGCCACCGGGATCATGCCGTGCCCGTACGCGTCCGCCTTCACGACGGCCATGAACGCGGCCGAGGGCGCATGGGCGCGCAGCGACCGGACGTTGGCCCGGAGGGCGGCCAGGTCGATCTCGGCGCGGACGCGGAGCGGTGCAGTCACGTTCTCGTTCATCGTGGGCCCAGTCTCTCACCGGTCCCCGGCGGCCCCTCGGGTACCGGGGACCGCGCGCCCGGAATCCCGTTGCCGCCCGACCTCGAACCTAGGTATCGTAAGCAAAAACCTAGGGATCCTAGGTTTGCTCGTTCGGCAGCGGAACGGAAGACGGAAGGACGCGGTGCGGTGATGATGGCGCGGGCGGGGCTGACGGCGGAGCGGGTGGTGGCGGCCGCCGCCGACCTCGCGGACACGGCCGGCTTCGAGAACATCACGATCGCCGCGCTGGCCCGCGGCTTCGGCGTGAAGGACGCGAGCCTGTACGCGCACGTCCGCAGCCTCTCCGACCTGCACACCCGGGTCGCGATCCGCTCCGGGCTCGACCTCTCCGAGCGGATCGCGGACGCGCTCGCCGGCCGGGCCGGGCGCGACGCCCTGCTCGCCTTCGCGCACGCCTACCGCGGCTTCGCCCTCGCCCACCCCGGGCGGTACGCGGCGACGCAGCTGGAGCTCGACCCGTCCGTCCTCGACGAGCACCCCGGGCTGCGCCGCAATCTGACCTGTACGTACGCCCTGCTCCAGGGGTACGGCCTGGCCGAGCCCGACCTCACGGACGCGGGCCGGGTCCTGCGCAGCACGTTCCACGGCTTCGTCACGCTCGAACTCGCGGGCGGCTTCCGGCACTCCCGGGACGTCGAGGCCACCTGGGCCCAGGGCCTGGAAGCCCTGCACGTCATGCTCGGCAACTGGCCGCGAGGAGACCGGCGTTGATCACCGCACACCGGCTGCGCGTCCCCGGCGCGCACCTCTACCTCGAGACCCGCGGCGCGGGCCCCGCCCTCCTGCTGCTGCCCGGCGCGGGCGGCGACGCGGCGGCCCTCGACCCGCTGGCGGACGCCCTCGCCGCCACGTTCACGGTGATCACGCACGATCCGCGCGGGTACTCGCGCAGCACCCTGGACGGACCGCACACCGAGCAGCGGGTGTCCGTGCACGCCGACGACGCACTGCGGCTCCTCGACACCGTGTCGCCGCACGAACCCGCGTACGTCGCCGGGGCGTCCAGCGGTGCGATCGTCACCCTCGACCTGCTGGCCCGGCACCCCGAGCGGGTCCGCGCCGCCGTCGCGCACGAGCCGCCGTCCTGGAGCGTGCTCCCCGACGCCGCGGTCCACCTGGCCCTCTTCCAGGAGGTGTACGACACGCTCGGGACCGCGGGGCTCGCCGCGGCGGGCGAGCGGTTCCTGCGCGGCGTCGGCCCGGTCCTGCT
>NZ_WWIA01000387.1 GCF_009870065.1 Streptomyces sp. SID5785
TGGGGCAGTACTGGAGCGAGGAGTCGCTGAAGCTGACCTCGCGGATCGTGTCACCGCAGACGGAGCAGGGTTCGCCGGTGCGTCCGTGGACGTGCAGGCCGCTCTTCTTCTCGGCCTTGAGGCGCCCGGCGGCGACGCCGCGCGAGCGCTCGACGGCGTCGGTGAGGGTGGCGCGCAGCGCGGTGTACAGCGTGTGGACGTCGTCGGGGGTGAGCTTCGCGGCGAGTGCGTACGGCGACATCTTCGCGGCCCACAGGATCTCGTCGCTGTAGGCGTTGCCGATGCCCGCGATGAGGGACTGGTCGCGCAGGGCGCCCTTGATGCGGCGGCGCTCGCCCGCGAGCAGCGCGGCGAGGGCGGGCTCGTCGAAGCCGTCGGCGAGGGGGTCGGGGCCGAGCCGGGCGACGCCGGGGACGGTGGCGGGGTCGTCGACGACGTACACGGCGAGCTTCTTGGTGGTGCCCGCCTCGGTGAGGTCGAAGCCCGCGCCGGTCTCCAGGGCGACTCGCAGGGCGAGCGGGCCGCGGCCCGGCTTGGGCGGGCCGTCGGGGAGGCGGTCCTTCCAGTGCAGCCAGCCCGCGCGCGCCAGGTGCGTGACGAGGTGCGGGCCGCCGTCCGTGGCGAGGTCGAGGAACTTTCCGTGCCGCGCGACCGCGGTGACGGTGCGTCCCTCGAGGGCGGTGGGCGGCGGGTCGTACGTCTTGAGAACGCTCACGGCGACGGGCAGCACCCGCATGATGTCGTGCCCCACCAGGTTCTCGGTGAGGAAGCCGCGCAGTGCTTCGACCTCGGGCAGTTCCGGCATGAGTCCAGGGTGCCACCGTTGCGCGGACGGGGCCCGGGTGTCCGGTGGTGCGGTCGGGGTCAGCGCGCGCTCGGCACGGCGAACTCGCACCACACGCACTTGCCGCCGCCGCGCGCCTCCACGCCCCACACGTCGGCGAGCCGGTCGACGAGGAGGAGGCCGCGGCCGGAGACGCCGTCGTCGCCGGCCTCCCGGCGGCGTGGCAGCGCGCTGGAGGTGTCCTCGACGTCGACGCGCAGCCGGCGGTCGGGACCGGACAGGACGCGCAGGGTGACGACGGCGGGGCCGTCGGTGTGCATGAGGGCGTTGGTGACGAGTTCGTCGGCGACGAGTTCGATCTCGTCGGCGCGGTCCCGGGCGCCCCAGGCGCGGACGGCGGCCCGGATCATGTGACGGGCCGCGCTGAGCGCCTCGGGGTCGCCGGGTGGCACGTGCTCGGTGAGCCGGCCGCGGCTCTGCGGGGTGCCCGCGCCCCGGCGGCGCAGCAGCAGGAGGGCGACGTCGTCCTCGCCGCCGCGTTCGTCGACGGCGGTGCAGAGCCGGTCGGCGAGCTGGTCGATGTCGGCGGGTCCGGAGCGGACGAGGTCGGTGAGGGTCCGCAGCCCGTCGTCGAGGTCGGTGCCGGGCTCCTCGACGAGGCCGTCGGTGCACAGCAGCAGCGTCTGGCCCGGGTCGAGCTCGGTGGTGGTGACGGGGTACTCGAGCCGGCCGAACAGGGCGGACAGGCCGAGCGGCAGTCCGCCGTCGACGGGCAGCCGGCGGCAGGAGCCGTCGGTGAGCCGCAGCAGCGGGTCGAGGTGTCCGGCGCGGACGAACTGGACGACGCCCGTGGTCAGGTCGGCCTCGGCGTACAGGCAGGTGGCGAAGCGGTCGGTGTCGAGCTCGTGCAGGAAGACGGAGGCGCGGGCCATCACCGTGGCCGGGGTGTGGCCCTCGGCGGCGTAGGCCCGCAGCACGATGCGGAGCTGGCCCATGACGGCGGCGGCGTGCGTGTCGTGGCCCTGGACGTCGCCGATGACGGCGCCGACGCGGCCGCCGGGCAGCGGGATGACGTCGTACCAGTCGCCGCCGATGTCCCGGCCGAGGGAGGCCGAGCGGTAGCGGACGGCGAGGTCGGCGCCCGGCACGTTCGGGATGGAGCGCGGCAGCATGGCCTGCTGGAGGCCCTGGGCGAGGTCCTTCTCCTGTTCGTAGAGCATGGCGCGCTGGAGGCTCTGGGCGATGCTGCTGCCGAGGGCGATCAGGACGTTGCGCTCGGAGTCGTCGAAGCCCTTGCGGTCGTGGTACAGCAGGCCGACGACGCCGATCGGGCGGGCCTGGGCGATGAGCGGCAGGTAGGCGGCGGAGCGGATGCCGAGGTGGGCGATGTGCGGCCACAGGACGGGGTAGGAGCGGGCGAAGTCCTCGGGCGAGTCGATGAAGCGGGGTCTGAGGCTGCGCACGACCTCGCTCATCGGGTACGGGTCGTCGGTGCGGGTGACGTGTGTGCCCGGCACGAAGCTGCCGGAGGGGCCCTCGGCGACGAGGTGGATCCGCCCGGCCCGGACGAGGCCCATGACGAAGCTCGTGGCGCCGAGCCGCTCGATGCCGTGGGACTCGCGCAGCACCTCGATGACGTCGCGGACGGTACGGGCGTGGGCCAGGGCGGCGGTGGTGCTCTGCACGACGCTGGTCTCGCGGCGGCGCAGGGCGTCGTGGCTCTCGCGCTCGTGCTGGACGGTCGCGTCGGCCAGCTCGTCGGTGGCGTCGCGGACGATGCCGACGATGCGGCGCGGGCGCCCGGACGGGTCGCGGCGGATGTAGCCGCGGGTGTGGGTCCAGCGCAGGAGGCCCTCGCGGGTGCGGACCCGGAAGTAGACGCCGTAGTTCTCGGCGCCATTCTTGACGGCCTGCGCGACGACCGCGTCGAGCCGGACGGCGTCGGGCGGCGGCACCCTGGAGGCGAGGGACTCGGGGTGGTCGTCGTACTCGTCGGGGTGCAGGTCGAACACGTCGTGGGCCTCGGCGTCCATGTGCATGAGCCCGGTCTCCAGGTCCCAGTCGAAGCTGCCCAGGCGCAGCCCGTGCCCGTAGGCCTCCAGGAATCCGCGCGCGGGGTCCTCCGGAGCCTCCCCTCCCGGGGGACCGCCGGTCGCTGCGCCGCCCCCGGT
>NZ_WWIA01000388.1 GCF_009870065.1 Streptomyces sp. SID5785
TCGGCGGCGAAGGTCAGGGCGTCGATCGCGTAGCAGGCCCCTGTGCCCCAGGCGCCGACGAGCAGGCCGCCGAGCGCCGGGCCGAGGAGCATCGCGCCCTGGAAGGAGATCCTGCGCAGGGCCAGGCCAGCGGCCACCTGGTGCTCCGGCAGCAACTCCGGCACGAACGTGCGCGACGCGGGGCCGCCGGCCGCGGAGCAGCAGGACTCCAGGGCGACCAGCGCGAGGACCAAGGCGACGGGAGCGGGCTCGAGCACCGCCTGCACGGCCAGCAGCACGGCGCACACGGTCTGCCCCGTGATCGTCACGAGGTAGACGGTGCGCCGGTCCACCCGGTCGACGAGTGCTCCCGCGAACAGGCCGAGCGCCACGAGCGGGACCGCCTGGGCGAGTCCCACGGCGCCCGTCCACACCGTGCTCCGCGTCGCGTCCCAGACCTGGAACATCACCGCGACGAGCGTCATCTGGCCGCCGAGCCCCGACAGCGTCTGGCCGGCCCACAATCGGCGGAACGGCGCCGACGTCCGCAGCGGCGAGACGTCGATGACCGAGCGGCTCAGTCCCACGCCGGGCTCTTCGCGAGCTGCTCGGTGATCCGGTCGTGGAAGCTCCGGCGGGCGAGCGCCTCCTCGATGTCGGTCACGACCCGGGACAGCGGGTAGGGCAGCTCGGCCTCCAGGGCGGCGAGGGCCGCCTCGGTCGCCGCCCACTCCGCCGCGAGCCGCCCCGCGACCTCCTCGGCCCGGTCGGTGAGGGTGACCTTGCGGGTGCGGGCGTCGTCGCCGACGACGGTGCGCACCCAGCCGGCCTTGCGCATCGCCGCGACCTTCTGGCTCAGCGCGGAGTGCGTGCGCTGCACCGACTCGGCCAGCTCGGCGATGGTCATCGGGCCGCGGGCGTGCAGCCGCAGGAGCTCCATGACCCAGCTCGGCTTGAGCCCCTCGATCCGCCGCTCGGCGTAGACCTGCCCGATGTCGGCGTCCATCGCCGCCTGCAGCAGCCGCAGGGGCCGCCACAGGCTCTGCTCGGTCGGGTCGCTGTCGCCGGGGTCGTCGCCGGGGCGCTCGGGCGTGGCCGGGTGTGCGGGGGTGTCGGTCATCCTCCGATCGTAACAGTGCTTATATAAATGCTGTCAGAGTTCCCGGATCCGCCGGGCACCGATGTCGCGGGACGATCTCCGTCGCTCCGTGGAGTAGGTCCCGGGTCAGAGCTTCTTGAGCAGTTCGGTCGCCAGGGGTGCGGCCGAGGCCGGGTTCTGGCCGGTGACCAGCGAGCCGTCGACGACGACCTTCGGGGCCCACGGGTCGCCGGGCAGCACGTTCACCCCGGCCTCGGTCAGCCGGTCCTGAAGCAGCCACTTCGCCCGGTCGGCGAACCCGGCCTGCGCCTCCTCCGTGTTCGTGAACGCGGCGACGTCGCGCCCCGCGAAGGCGTTCGAGCCGTCGTCCCGGGTGGCCGCGAGCAGGGCGGCCGGGGCGTGGCAGACCACGCCGAGCGGCGTGCCGGAGTCCAGGGCCCGCACAAGCAGCCGCCCGGAGTCGGCGTCGGCGGAGAGGTCCTGCATCGGTCCGTGGCCGCCGGGATAGAAGACGGCGGCGTAGTCGTCGAGATCCACGTCGGCCACCGGGACCGGGGCCTGGAGTTCGGTCATCGTGCCGAGTGTCGCGGCCACCCGGTCGGCGTTCTCCTGGCCGTCGTTGAACTCGGGGGCCAGGCTCCCGCGGTCGACCGGCGGCACGACCCCGCCGGGAGTGGCGACCACGATCTCGTGTCCGGCCGCCGTGAACGCCTCGTACGGCGCGACGGCCTCCTCCGCCCAGAACCCGGTGGGGTGCTCGGTGCCGTCGGCCAGGGTCCAGTGGTCGGCGCCGGTCATCACGAAAAGGATCTTCGACATGCGTGCTCATCTCCGGGGGTGAGGTCCGGGTCGTGTCGTACGCCGGTTCGGCGCCGTCTTCGACGGTAGGCCCGGGCGGGGCGGCCCACCAACGGTGGCGGCGCGGGCTCCCGGGCGACGGTGACGAGGTGAATAGGGGACGTGGAGAGTATTCAATTCGTTGAGTAGTATCGGGTGCATGACCACGTACCTGCGCTACGTCGCGATCGGAGACTCCCAGACCGAAGGGCTCGGGGACGGCGACGACGTCTCGGGGCACCGCGGCTGGGCCGACCGCCTCGCGGAACACCTCGCGCGCGCCGAGCCGGACTTCACGTACGCCAACCTCGCGGTGCGGGGGAAGACGGCCGGCCAGATCCGCGCCGGACAGCTGGCGCGGGCGCTCGCCCTGGAGCCCGACCTGGTCTCCGTGATGGCCGGGATGAACGACCTCGTGCGGCCCGGTTTCCGGCCCGAGGCCATCGCGGCCGAACTCGACGGCATGTTCGCGCAGTTGACCGCCGCCGGAGCGCACGTCTTCACCTTCACGTTCCCGGACCTCACCCGGCTCACGCCCGCGCTCGCGGGGATGCGCCCCCGGCTGCTCGGCTTCAACACGCGGATCCGCGCGGCCGCGGCACGGCACGGTGTGACGGTCGTGGAGATGGAGTACCCG
>NZ_WWIA01000389.1 GCF_009870065.1 Streptomyces sp. SID5785
GTCGTCGAGCGGGCGGGGTCGGGCACGACGCGGCCCTTCCCGTTGGCACTGCCGGCCTCGCCCGTGACCTCGCGGTAGACGGTCAGCGAACCGGGCCGCCGGTCCCACTTCGCCATGAGACGCGCCGACTCGCCCGGGTAGGCGGTGAGCTTGGCCTGCGGGAACTTCGCGGCGTAGCCGACCTCTTCGGCGTCCGCCCACCCGGCGGCGTCGAACCCGTTCGCGGCCCAGCCGGGCAGTTCCCTGCGCGCGTCGTAGGTCTGGCCGTCGTAGATGTCGTCCGCGCGGTACGGGCCGGTGTCGGTCGTGCGCCAGCCCGCGCCGGGCCGCGTCACGATGCTCTGGGCAGTGCCGTCGGCGTAGCGGACCAGGAGCCTGGCCTTGAGCGCGAGCGCGTTGCCGTCCTGCGCGTAGTACGTACTCCCTTCGGAGACACGGGAGTTGTACCAGCCGTTGCCGAGCACGGCGGCCAGGGTCACGGACCGGCCGTGGCCGACCAGGTCGGTGACGTCGTACGTCAGGTAGTTCACCGTCGTGTCGTAGTTGGTCCAGCCCGGTGTGAGCAGTTCCGGGGTGCGGCCGCCGTCCTGCGCGACCGTGACCCGCTCGCCGTTCACGTACGCCTCGTAGACGCCGAGCGCGGACACGTACAGCCGGGCCGCGGTGACCCGGCCCTTGCGCAGCGGCGTCTCGCAGCGCAGCAGCGGTGCGCCCGCCGAGTTCGGCGCCTTGCCCTTCATCCCGATCCACTGCGCGCCGTCCCAGCCTGCCGTGCCGTCCGTGCTCAGCAGGCCCGTCTCGAAGGCGGCGGCGGGCGCGGTGCCGAGCGGCCTGCCGCGCTCGTCCCACACCGACACGGTCCAGAAGTACCGTGTGGACGCCCGCAGTTCGGGTCCTTCGTAGCGCACGGCCACCGCGTCGGGCGAGGTCACGCGGCCGCTGTCCCAGACGTCGGCGCGCGCCGCGGTCAGCCGGCCGGCCGACGACGCGACGAGGATGCGGTACGCGCCCTGCGCGAGCCCGCGCCGTCCCGTGCCCAGGCGCCAGCC
>NZ_WWIA01000390.1 GCF_009870065.1 Streptomyces sp. SID5785
GCTGCACCGCCGTCAGCGCCGCGACGAGCGGGCACGGCAGCCCCGCCCCGACCGCCGCGCTGCCCGCGAGCACCACCGCCTCGCACGGCACCGCCCGCACTGCCGCGCCCAGCGCGAACAGGGCGATGCCGCAGGCGGCGAAGCGCCGCCCGCCGAGGCGTGACAGCAGCGTGCCCGTCGCCGCTCCCGCGAGCAGCGAGCCCGCGCCCTGCGCCGCGTACAGCACGCCGGCGTGGGCGGGGGAGCGGCCGAGGCCGTCCACGACCGCGAACACCGAGGCGCCCGAGACCCCCGAAAGGACCATCGCGCCCGCCCCGGACAGCACGAGCGGCCGCAGCGTCCCGTGCCGGCGCAGCTCCCGCAGGCCGTCCAGGGCACGGCCGCCGTCGCGGCGGACCGGGCGCGGGTCCGGGCCCGGCAGCCGGGCGAGCAGGCCCGCGGCCACGGCGAACGTGACCGCGTCCAGGACCGCCACCGGGGGCCCGCCGTAGGCGGCGAACAGGGCGGCGCCCGCGAGCGGGGCCACGACCTTCATGCCCTCGTTCACCGCCGTCCGCAGTCCGTTGAACCCGCCGAGCACGTCCCGCGGCACGGCGCCGGCGAGCCAGGCGGCCTCCGCCGCGTCCGTGACGACACCGCCCGCCCCGTACAGGACCAGGACCGCGAACAGGAGGCCCACGCGGTCCGGGCCGTCCACCGCGGGCAGGGCGAGGACCAGGCAGGCCAGGGCCAGGTTCACGACGACGAGCAGGCGACGGCGCGGCCACCGGTCCGCGAGCGCGCCGAGCAGCGGGCCCGCGAGGGTGGGTGCCCACAGAGC
>NZ_WWIA01000391.1 GCF_009870065.1 Streptomyces sp. SID5785
CGGTCCGCACCGTCCACCATGACGGCGTCGCGATCTCCGTGACGCGCGGCGGCCGCGGGCGGCCGCTGGTCCTGTGCCCCGGGCTGCTCTCGACCCAGGCCGACCTGCACGAGCTGACCTCGCTCCTGCGGCGCGACCACGACGTGATCACCTTCGACCTCAGAGGCCACGGCCTGACGTCGGCCGCCGACCGGTACTCCTTCGACGCGTTCCTCGGCGATCTCGGCGCTGTGCTCGCGGCGCTCGACCTGCCGGCACCGCCGGTCCTCGTGGGTCACTCGCTGGGGGCGGACCTGGCCGTCCACCATGCCGCCGGGCATCCGGACGCCGTTGACGGGCTCGTCCTGATCGACGGAGCGAACCCGCTGCCCGAGCCCTTCATCACGGACGCCGACCTCGACGAGTTCCGGGCGGCGGCGGACGACCTGGCGGCGTGGCAGGCGGCCCGGGGAGCGCAGGGCGCCGCGCATCAAATGACGCTCACCGCACAGCACATCCTCGACCTGAATCTCGAGATGGATGTCGTCCGGTCCGCGATCCTTGACCGCTACCGGCAGATCGCCCGCCCGATCCGCATGATCATGTCGACGTCCATCGCCGGAGACAGCACCGAGGGGCGCGCCCCTCGCCACAACCGGCTCTGGAGGGCGGGCATCGAGCGGCTGGCCGGGGAGCTCCCGCACATCGCCGTCCACCGGCTCGACGCCGGCCACCGACTCGTCGTCACCCATGCGCAGGACATCGCGGAGATCGTCCGGAGCGGGTGACCGGGCCCGCGGACCGGCGTCCAGGACACTGGCCGGATGCTGACCATCAGTGAGCTGGCGTCGTACGCCGGAGTGACTGTGCGGGCCGTACGGCACTATCACGCCAAGGGCCTCCTGCCGGAGCCGGAGCGGGACCGCTCCGGCTACCGCCGCTACGACGCGGGTGCGGTGGTCGAACTGATCAAGATCCGTACGCTCGCCGAGGCCGGTGTCCCGCTGAGCCGGGTGAGCGAGCTGTTGCGGGCCGACGAGGCGCAGTTCGCCGAGGCGATCGCCGACATCGACCGACGGCTGCGCGCCGAGATCAGGGAACGGCAGCGGCACCGGGAGCGGATCGCCCGCCTGGCCTCCGGAGACCGACTGGTGGTGCCGCCGGAGGTGGTCGCGTATCTGGACCGGCTGCGGGCGCTCGGGGTCGACGAACGGATCGTCCAGGTCGAACGCGACGGCTGGATCCCGCTGGTCGCGTTCTCGCCCGAGCGCGTCCCGGACTGGATGGACCGCAAGCAACGGCAGCTCGCCGATCCGCAGTTCGTCGGCTTCTACCGCACCCTCGGCCAGGCGCTCGACCGCACACCTGACGACCCGGCACTGGTCGAACTGGCCGACGAACTGGCCGCGTACCTCACGAGGACGGCCGACGAGCAGGGCGAGGGCTACATCGACGACACGGGGGTCGCGCCGCCGTTCGCCGAGCTCATGGACGCCCTCGCGTTCGCCGCCGTCCCGCCCGCCCGGCAGCTCATCGCACTGCTCACGGAACGCGGCTGGACGGGCTGGACCCGGCTCGAGCGGGTGAACCGGGCCCGGGGCGCGGCCGCAGCCGGTCAGGGGGACGGCGAGGAGCGGAGTTCGCACCCCGATCGGTGACATGTTCGCGTCGGTGTCGGCCTATAGTCACCGGGGGATCGCACACTCATCCGGGGGGGGATCGAAAGTCATGCGACGTGGAAGATCACTGGCCGCGACCGTCGCGTTGAGCGTGGTCGGCGTACTGCTGCTCGCCGCCTGCGGGACGCTGCGCGCCGGATCCGGGGGCGACGGCGCGACGACGCCGACGGAGTCACCGCGCTGGAAGACGTTCGCGCCGTTCCGGGTGACGGCGGCGCGGCTCGGCGACGACGGGCGCGCGCTGAGCGTCGACGCGGAGGTGCCCGGCGGCGGAAAGACATGCGCCCGCAAACTCAAGGCGGTCGTCACCGACACGTCGGAGAGCACGGTGTGGGTTCAGGTGACGTTCAGCGCCCTGGAGGGCGGTGCCCCGAACCCCGACTGCCGCAAGACGTCGACGGCCACCGCGAAGGTACGACTGCCGTCCCCGCTCGGCCACCGCGAGCTGACGACGGACACCCACACGGCGTTCACCGCGGACGGCGCGCACCTGCCCGCGCTGCGGCTGTGCGGTGAACTCGGCTGCCACCCCGCGCCCACCGGCTGCACTCCGGCCTCCTACGACCAGGCGGTGATGGCCCTCGACGTGCCCCAGCACACCTCCCGCGGAGACGAGCACTGCGACGGGAAGTGGCTGGTGTTCGACGTCTTCATGCGCATGGGGCAGGCCTGTCCCGAGGGGGCGGCGCCCGGCTGCGGGGCGGGCCTGAACGACCGCTGGTTCTTCCGGGCCGAGAAGTCCGGATGGAAGCCGATCGCCCGCAGCACACACGCAGGCTGCGTCGACGTGCACCGCATCGAGCCCGGCTTCCCCGCCGCCCTGTGCGCGGACCTGCCGGCCCTCGAGCGGTCCCACTGACAGGGCCCGCCGCAGCCGGGGCGCGAGTCCGGGCCCGTGCGGGGTCACCCCTGCGCCGTGGGGCGGACGACGATGTCGCCGACGTCCACGTGCGACGGCTGCTCGATCGCGAAGGCCACGGCGCGGGCGATGTCGTCGGGGGCGAGCGCGAAGTCGACCGCCCGGACCTGCGCCTTGACGGTGGGGCTCGTGATCGAGTCGGCGAACTCCGTCCCGACATGGCCCGGTGAGACGACGGTGACCCGCAGGTCGGGACCGGCCTCCTGGCGCAGCCCCTCCGACACCGTACGGACCGCGTTCTTCGTCGCCGCGTAGACGGCCTGGTTCGGCACGATGCGCAGCCCGGCGGTCGAGACGACGTTGACGAACTGGCCGCTGCCCTGCTCGCGGAAGACGGGCAGTGCCGCCGCGATCCCGTACAGCACGCCGCGGAAGTTGACGTCGATCATCTGGTCCCAGTCCTCGACGCGCAGTTCGTCGAAGGGGGAGATGGGGCCGATCCCGGCGTTGTTCACGAGGACGTCGAGGGTGCCGTAGCGCTCGCGGGCGAACGCCACTAGGTCCGTGAGGTCCCCGCGGCGGCGCACGTCCGTGGTCCGCCAGACCGCCGTGCCGCCGTCGGCCTCGATGCGGGCTGCGAGCGCCGCCAGCCGGTCGCTCCGGCGCGCTGCGAGGACGAGCCTCGCGCCGTGCGACGCGAGGAGCAGCGCCGTCGCCTCGCCGATCCCGCTGGCCGCGCCCGTGATGGCCACCACCTTGCCGTCGATCCCTGTCATGTGTGGCCTCCATGGCTAGAAGTAAGAGGGCTATCACATCTAAAGTAAGTGCCCTCTCACTTGTGGTCAAGAAAGGTGGACCGCGTGACCGACGCACCAGCTGGGGCGCGCAGTGAGCGCCCTGCTCGGGGGCAGCTCCGCCCGGCACTGATCGCCGAGAGCTTCGCGCTGCTCGCGGAGGCGGGCATGGCCGGCTTCTCCGTGGCCGAACTCGCCCGCCGCCTCGGCGTGAGCACCGCCGCCCCGTACCGGCACTTCCCCACCCGGGACGCGCTGCTCGCGGTCGTCGCGGCACAGGCCGCCGACGAGCTGACCCGCACCATGGAGTCCGCGGCGCATGCGGCCGGCACCGACCCGCTCGACCGGCTCGCGGCCATCGCGGGGGCCTACGTGCGCCACGTCCGCGACCGCGGCGCCGGCCTCGACGTGATCTTCGCCCGGGAGCTGAGGCCCCTCCGCGACGCCGACCTGGCCCGGGCCGGCCGCGACCTGATGACACTGCTGCTCGACCTCGCCCGGGAGGCGGGCCACGCCGACCCGTCCGACGCGCTCCTCGTCCTCGAGCAGCTCTTCGTCCTCGCCCACGGCTACGTCACCCTGGACGCGGAGGACTTCCTGACCGGCGCCCGCCACACCGGTGAGGACATCGCGACACGGGCGACACGGGCGGCGACGGCGCTGCTGCGGGGCAGCGTCGCGCCCTGAACCGCTGCCCTTCCACCATCGTCCGGGGCGGCGCCCGGACCGCGTCTACCCGGCCCTGAGCCCCGCCTGACGGAGTGTCAGCGCCGAGAGGTGTTCGATCGTGTCCGGGTCGCGGCGGCGCCAGGCGTCGGCCAGGCCGCCGGGAGGGGCCGGGATCGTCGTCAGCGGGCGCTGCGGGCCGGTGAGGGCGCGCAGCGCCAGCAGGTCCGCGCCGCCCGGGGTGTCGAGGAGGCGGCCGGTGGTGGCGGTGCGCCGCATCCACAGCAGGCGGGGGACCAGCCAGACGACCAGGATGAGCGCGGTCGGGAGCAGGATCAGGGCGAGCGTGGTGAGCGTGGCGACCTGCCCCACGGTGTCCTGCAGTGACTGCCCGGCGTCGGAGAGGGCGGTGCCGGAGCCGGCGGCGGACTTCAGCGGTGTCTTCAGGGAGTTCCCGACGAGGGGGACCTTCGAGGCGGCGTCCCCCGCGCGGTCCAGGCTGGAGGCGAGGCTGTCTCCGGCGCTCTGCGCCTTCCGCCCCGGCTCGGCCAGGGCCAGGATCGCGTGCCGGACGGTCAGCGCGAAGGCCACCGTGGTGGCGATCAGGAGCAGGGCGATCAGGTCCGCGACCAGCTGGCGGGTCCGGCGAGCAGGCGTTTGGGCGTAGAGACGCATGGGCGATGCTCCCGTTCCGACGCGGGCGTCGATGGGCGGTCCGACTCCGACTCCTGTACCCGGCGGGGCGGCGTCTTGCACCCGTGCGCCGCAGGAGCACT
>NZ_WWIA01000392.1 GCF_009870065.1 Streptomyces sp. SID5785
GCTGCGGGCCCTGCTCATGGCCGGGGCGTATCTGGCGATGGTGGGGCTGTCGGGCATCGGGCTCGGCGCGCTCACCCGGCACACCGCGAGCGCGATCGCGGCACTGGTGGGCCTGACCCTGGTGCTGCCCGCGCTGCTGTCGGGGACGACGGGCACAACGGTCGCCAGGTTCTTCCCGACGATGATCGCGGGCAACTCGCTGGCGGTCACCGTGCCGGTGGACGGCATGCTCTCGCCGTGGGCCGGATTCGCGGTGCTGTGCGCGTACACGGCGGCGCTGCTGTCGGCCGGCGGGTACGTGCTGGTGCGCCGCGATGCGTGAGCGCGGGGCCGTGCGCACGGCCGTGACGGCGTTCGCGCCCCGGCGGGCCGTGGCCGAGGCCGTCTACGTGGTGGTCTCGGCCGTGCCCGCGGTCGCCGGGTTCGTCCTCGTCGTGGTCGCGCTGGTGCTCGGCTCCGCGTTCACGCTGACGCTGGTCGGGGCCGTGCTCGGGGTGCTGTTCCTGGTGGCCGGACTGGCCCTCGCCCGTGGGCTCGGCGCGCTCCAGCGCGCTCTGGCGGGCGGCCTGCTGGGGGAACGGGTGGCGGCGCCGGCCGCCCCGCTCGTCCGCGGCGGCGCGGTCGCGCGCACCGAGGGGCGGCTGCGTGACGCGGCGGCATGGCGCTCGGTGGCGTACGCACTGCTGCGGCTGCCCGTCGCGCTGTGCGGGCTGTACGCCGCCTCCTGGTGGGCGGTCGGCGCGGTGAACCTCGTCGCGCCGGTGCGCCGGGCGGTCGCGTCCGACGACCTGAACCTGGTGACGCCGCTGCCGTTCGGCGGCTCGCCGCACCTCGGGTCGTTCGCGGCGACGCTCGGTGCGTCGGCGGCCGGGTGCGGGATCCTCCTGGTCGC
>NZ_WWIA01000393.1 GCF_009870065.1 Streptomyces sp. SID5785
GGCCCGACCGCGCCCTCACCCCGGCCCCCCGCCCCGAAGGAAGCGACGTCCAGGGCGAGCGCCCCGACGTCGCCCGCGCCGTCGACGAGGTCAAACGCCTCCTCGGCGAGGGCCGCATCACCCAGGCCGTCGACATCCTCGGCGCGATCCTGCCCGCCGCCGCGGCCCAGCACGGCGAGCACTCACCCGTCGTGCGCACCCTGCGCAAGCAGTACGCCGCCACCCTCATGGACGACGGCCAGTACCGCCGCGCCCTGCCCGAACTGCGCCGCCTCGCCGACGAGCGCGCCACCGAGGCCGGCCACGCCGACCCCCAGTCCCTCCAGTTCCGCTACGAGGTCGCCCAGTGCCTCGAAGCCCTCGGCGAACCGGCCGCCGCCCTCGCCGAGTACCGCTCCCTGCTCCCGTACTACGAGAACCAGTACGCCACCACCGACCTCCGGCTCGCCCTCGAAGTGCGCCGCCGCATCGGCCAGTTGCTCCTCGCCGTCGGCGACCGCGGCGCCGCCCACGAGACCCTGCTGCGCCTGCTCCACGACGCCGAGCGCCTGCACGGCCCCGGCCACCCCTTCCCCGCCGAGGTCCGCCGCACCCTCCACTGGCTCGGACAAGTGCGCGGCTGACCCGCCCGGGCGGAGTTCAGTACCCCAACTCCCGGCGAATCGTTGTCGAATAGGTGGCCCAGCAAGCGGTCACTGCCTAACATCGATCAACGTCGGACTTTGTGCGCCCACCCGTCGCCCGACCACCGCCCCAGCCGGACGGACGCGCCACGCGCGGCGGAACGCGCACAAACTACTCGCAGGGAGGCTCCACCTTGCACCGCCGCACCAGCCGCCGCACCGCGCTCGTCCTGTCCGCCGCCGCACTCGCCGCGGTCCCCGTCCTCACCGCCTGCGGGAACGAGGCGCACCCCGGAGCC
>NZ_WWIA01000039.1 GCF_009870065.1 Streptomyces sp. SID5785
CGCCGTGCGCGGGTCCGCCGCCGGCGCCGGGTGCGGCTGAGCGGCGTCCGCGGGCCGCCGCGCCCCGGGCGGGTCGGTCCCGTCGGGCGGGGACTCCAGGTCGCGCACCATGAGCGTCGCGCCCGCCACCGCGCCCGGCATGAGGAAGACCGCGACGAACGGCACCAGGAACGCCACCGCGAGGGGCGTGCCGAAGCCCCAGACGAGGCTCTTGCGGGTGCGCAGCAGGGCGAGGCGCTCGCGCAGCTGCACCCCGCGGCGCTGCTGGGCGACGGCCGTCAGCTCCTCCGTGAGGAAGAACCCGGTGACGAAGAAGCCGACCACCGGGACGACCGTCTGGCCGACGAACGGCAGGAAGCCGCAGGCGAAGAGGAGCACGCCCCACACCGCGGCGCGCACCAGGATGCGCAGGGAGTCCCGTGCCGAGATCCACAGTTCGCGCCAGAGCGGCAGCCCGGACTCGGGCGCGTGCCCGCCCTCGGCGACGTCGACCTGCTCCGACAGGGACTCGTAGAAGGGCTGGCCGATCAGGAGCGTGACCGCGGTGAAGGTCAGCACCGAGAGCAGCAGCGCGAGGGCGAACAGGACGACGGTCAGGAAGCCGCGGAAGAGGCCGCCCCAGGGCGAGGACCAGTCGTCGGCGAAGGGCGTCGCCCAGGCGACGACGTCACCGCCCCAGACGGCGAGGCAGACGAGGGCCCCCACGTACAGGACGAGGGTGATCAGGCCCGGCAGCAGACTCCAGCCGTACTGCCTGCCGTGCTGGGCAACCCAGCGCTGCCCCTTCATCAGATAGCCGAAGCCCGCCCCGAGATCACGCATGGCGCACACCCTACGGGACGGGCCGCACGGCCCCGGGGCCCGTCCTGCGGGCCGGTGGGCTCAGACGGAGAGCGTGACCGTGATGTTGCCGCGGGTCGCCTTGGAGTAGGGGCAGACCTGGTGGGCCTTCTCGACGAGGTCCTTGGCGGTGGCCGCGTCCACGTTCGGGATCGACGCCTTGATCTCGACGATGATGCCGAAGCCCTCGTCGTTCTTGCCGATGCCGACGTGGGCGGTGACGGTCGAGCCGGACACGTCGGCGTTCTCCTGGCGGGCGACGACCGCGAGGGCGCCCTGGAAGCAGGCGCTGTAACCGGCGGCGAAGAGCTGCTCGGGGTTGGTGCCCTCGCCGGAACCGCCCTGCTCCTTGGGCGGGTTGACGACGACGTCGAGCTTGCCGTCGTCGGTGGCGACGCGGCCGTCGCGGCCGTTCTCGGCGGTGGCTACGGCGGTGTAGACGACGTCGGACTGCGTGATGGCCATGCCCGTACTCCCTCAATCAATCCATTAGGCGGAAACTCAGATCCGTATTACGGAATGAGAGTAGCGAATGGCGCGCAGAACGAAAGTGGCCCCCGTCACAGACGGGGGCCACGGATGCGGGTGAGGCGTCAGAGCCGGACGATCATCTTGCCGGTGTTGTCGCCGCGGAGGACGCCCATGAACGCCTCCAGGTTGTTCTCGATGCCGTCCACGAACGTCTCGCGGTACTTGAGCTCGCCGGAGCGGACCCACGCGCCGACCTCCTGGACGAACTGCGGCTGCAGGTCGTAGTGGTCGCCCACGAGGAAGCCCTCGATGCGGCCGCGGGTCTGGATCAGACGGGCCAGGTTGCGCGGGCCGGGGGCCGGCTCGGTGCTGTTGTACACGGAGATCGCGCCGCAGATCGCGATGCGGCCGTCGCGGTTCAGCCGCGCGATGGCGGCCTCGAGGTGGTCGCCGCCCACGTTGTCGAAGTAGGCGTCGACGCCGTCGGGGGCCGCCTCCTTCAGCAGCGTGTGCACGTCGCCCGTCTTGTAGTTGAACGCCGCGTCGAAGCCGTACTCCTCCAGGAGCAGCTTGACCTTCTCGTCCGAGCCGGCCGAGCCGATCACCCGGGAGGCGCCCTTGAGCTTCGCGATCTGGCCGACCTGGCCGCCGACCGCACCGGCCGCGCCGGACACGAAGACGCTGTCGCCCTCCTTGAAGGAGAGGGTGCGCAGCAGGCCCGCGTACGCGGTGAGGCCGGTCATGCCGAGCACACCGAGGTACGTCGACAGCGGCGCGGCCTCCGGGTCGACCTTCACGGCCTGCTTGGCGTCGAACACCGCGTACTCGCGCCAGCCGTGGAAGTGCAGCACGTGGTCGCCGACCGCGACGCCCTCGTCGTTCGAGGCGATGACGACGCCGACCGCGCCGCCCTGCATGGGCTTGCCCAGCTCGTACGGCGCGACGTACGACTTCGCGGCGCTCATCCGGCCGCGCATGTAGGGGTCGACCGACACGAACAGGTTCTTGACCAGGACCTGGCCCGGGCCGGGCGCGGCGACCGGGACCTCGCGCAGCTCGAAGTCCTCGGGCCTGGGCCAGCCGACCGGACGGCTGATCAGGGCCCACTCGCGGCCGGTGGCGGGAATCTGGGGGGTGTCGGCGGACATGCGCTGGTCCTTCGCAGAATGGGGAGCTACTTCCGGGACTGTTTCAGTACCTGAAACAACCATGCGTCTGAATATTTCAGAATGTCAAGTATCTGGGTACCCTGGAGGGCATGACCACCACCCGCCCGCGCCGCACCGACCCGCTCACGCTCGAGGTCGTCGAGCTGATCGGCGCCGTCGTCGCGCGCTACCACGAGGAGTACGAGGAGGCCGCCGCGAGGCATCGCCTCACCGGGGCGCAGGCGCGGGTGCTCGGGCTGCTCGCGCTCGACCCGCTGCCCATGCGGCAGATCGCGCAGCGCCTGAAGTGCGAGCCGTCGAACATCACGGGGATCGTGGACCGCCTGGAGAGCCGGGGCCTGGTCGAGCGGCGGCCCGCGCCGGGCGACCGCCGGGTGAAGCTGGCCGCGCCGACCGAGGAGGGGCTGCGGGTCGCGCGCGGCCTGCGGGACTCGCTGGACTTCGCCCGTGAGCCGCTGGCCGGGCTGACGCACGAGGAGCGGCTGGCGTTCCGGGACATGCTGCGCCGGATGACCGGCGCCTGACCGGGCGCGTCCCGCGCACGCGCCCGCACTGGCGCACTGGCGCACGGGTGCGCTCAGGTGCACCACCACAGGAAGCGATTGCAGGTCTGCGTCGGGGTCGGCTCGGGGTCCTGCGGCGCCGAGGTCGTCGGGCGCGGAGCCGTGGTCGCGGGCCGGGTGGCCGGCGGCTGCCGGGGCGGGGTACTCGCGGCCGGGGCCGTCGATCCGGCGCCCGTCGCCGCGTCCTCGCTCTCCGGCGTCACCGAAGGGCTCTGCGCCGCACCGGACGCGCTCGACGCCGACGGGGACGCGGAGACGGACGCGGAGACGGCCGGGTCCGCGGCGTCCGGCGAGGACCCACCCGCTCCGGTGTCCGGCGCGGCCGGGGACGCGCCGCCGGTGTCCGGCGCCGCACTCGTGACGTCCGGGGCGGCCCGGCTGTCGGCCGGCGCGTCGGACTCGGTGGCGAGTTCGG